>DASRHX010000762.1:0-15038 GCA_035650295.1 Bryobacteraceae bacterium
CCACAATGACGCTGCCGGATCCGTTCCGTTGTCAGGGAGCCATGCGCACGCAGGCCGACCGCGTGGTCGTCCTGACGAAGGCGGCTGGCACTCCTACTGCCCGGCACAGATCATTCCTGATTGTCCTGGCTCCAACCTCTGAGAAGCCCTAGAAGAAAAAGTGCTCGCATACGGATGTCCGCCATTCCCAGACGTTGTTCCGCAGATAATAGTTCCCATGGCCGCTTTCTCCGCACTGCCATCCACCTCGTCCCGCGTTAGCCAGCACATCTCGCTCGACGTCTACGACCCCGAGGTCGTCCACGAACTCCTCCAACGCGCCGAAGGCCCCGCGCGCGATGACTACCTCCGTCTCGCCCTCCGCATCGGCGTCCTCTCCCTCCGTCTCGCCGGAGGCCAGGTCGACGAAAAGAAGCTCCGCGAGGAAGGCGATCGCCTCGTCCGCGACGTCCAACGCGAGATCGAAGACTACCTGCACCCGGAGAAGGGCCGCCTCCGCGTTTCGCTGTCGCAATTTGTCGAAGGCGACCGCTCGATCCTCGCGCGTACCATCGCCGATAAAGTGGGCGAAGCAAGTCCGATTTTCAAGCTCCTCGACCCCCGCAACAGCGAAGGGCTCAAATCCCAACTCACGGCCACCGTCAAGGAAATCGTCGACGCCCACGCCCGCGGCATCACCGGCCAACTCTCGCTCGACGAACCCGCCAGCGCCCTTTCCCGTCTCAAACGCACTCTCGACACGCAGGTTCAAGAAATCCACAAGAACCAGTCCGAATTTCACACCGAGGTCCGCGAAACGCTCGCCGCTCTCCAGGCCACCCGCAAGGCCAATGAGCGTGGTACCGTCCACGGTCTCGAATTTGAAGACGCGCTTTGCGCATCCGTCGCCGCGCTTGCCCAAGGCCACGCCGATATCGCCGAATCCGTTGGCAGCTCAACTGGCCTCATCAAGAACTGCAAGACGGGCGACATCGTCGTCACGCTCGGTCCCGACTCGCCAGCTCCCGGCGTGAAGATCGTCTGGGAGGCGAAGCAAGCCGGCGGTATTTCGTTGCGCGCGGCACTAGATGAAATCTGCGAAGCTCGCAAGAACCGCGAAGCGCAGATCGGCATCTTTGTTTTCTCCGCGCGTCACGCGCTTGCCGCGCTGGAACCACTCGCCCGCTACGACCGTGACATCGTCATCGTGTGGGATTCCGAGGACCCCAATTCCGCCCTCCTCGTTCGCGCCGCTTATTCGCTTGCCCGCGCGCTCGCTATCCGCGAGAAAAAGTCATCTACCGATTCGGACGTCGCGCTCCGCGCCATTGATGAAGCGGCCCGCGCCGTCGCGCGGCAGGCCGCCTATCTCGACGAAATGCGTATCTGGGCCGAAACGGTCAGGCGTAACGGCGAGAAGATCGCCGACCGTGCCGCCCGCATGACGAGCGACCTTCAAACGGCCGTCGATACGCTCGACGCCCAACTGACCACATTGAGAGCAAGCGAATAACCCATGTCCCGCACCGTCATCGCTTCCATCGAAGGCGAATATCGCCGCTACCACCAACACACTCTTGCCGCCCTCGCGCAGCTCGACGACGAACTGCTCAACACGCCGGGCCCAGGTGGTAACAATAGCGTCGCCGTCATTATTCAACACGTGTCCGGCAATCTCCGCTCGCGCTTCACCGATTTCCTCACTACGGACGGCGAAAAGCCCGACCGCAACCGCGACGCGGAATTCGACGAACCTCACCTTACGCTTGATGCGGCTCGCGCCCTGTGGACTCGCGGGTTCGATGTGGTCTTCGCCGCTCTTACCGAGCTCGACGATTCGCATCTCACCCGAACCGTCACCATACGCGGACAGGCGTGCTCCGTGATCGAGGCGCTTCACCGCTCCCTCGCCCACACCGCTGGTCACGCCTTTCAAATCGTGTACCTCGCCAAAAGTCTCCGCGGCGACGAATGGCACACCCTCACCATCCCGCGGGGTCAATCGGCGGCATACAACATGAACCCCACGCTGGAAAGCCCGCCGCGGTGACAGCACATGCGCCATAGAGCGTTACCCTAAGGTATGGGAGCTCAATGACAATGGCCGTTCTGGATTGATCGCATTGCCCAGCGATGGAAAGCATTCCAGCCAAAGTGGGCGGAGCCTGGGTGTTCAAGAACACGCGCATTCTGGTCCCATCGTCTTTCAAATATCGAGCCCGGGGCCAGCATCGAAGAGATCATGGAATACCGGTGCAATGAAGCGAGCGTTGCTCCTACTTCTGGCGCTGATCATCGCGGCGCACTACTTCTGGACCGATGACTGGATCCTCCTATCGGGAGGACACAATGGCCCTCGAACCTCCCACACCCGGCCGCAATTCTCGCTGCCCCTGCGGTTCGGGCAAGAAGAACAAGAAATGTTGCAGCGCATCCGCCTGACTAGGCTTCTCGCGCCTGGGCCGCGCGGGTCGCGCATCCGCGGCTAATTCTTCGGCGTTACCCCAATCGCAAACAAGTGCTTCGCCCCGCGCACGAACAGCACATCGCCCGCCAGCGCCGGCGTTGCCAGTATCGCCTCGCCAATCGTATTCTTGGCGAGCATCTCGTACGCCGTCCCGGCCTTCAACACATAGACGTCGCCATCTTCGGTCGCCACGTAAATCTTCCCCGCCGCCGCAACCGGTGACGCCGTAAACGATCCTCCCATCCCAATCCGCTGCTGATAGATTCGAGTGCCCGTCTTTGCCTCATACACACTGAGGATGCCATTATTGGCCACTGTGTATAAGTGATCGCCATAGGCGAGCGGCGATGGAAGATACACGCCTCCACGCTGCTTGCTCCAGGCAATGGCTTCGCTCGATTCCTTGCCGTCCTTCAGCGTCAGATCGCCGTTCGATCCGATTTTCACCGCGTAAATCGGCTGCACCGGAGGATAGCCGGCCGTGATAAAAACCAGTCCGTGCGCTGTCACTGGCGTCGTGCACGTCACCTCCGAGTTTGGCCCCAGCGTCCACAACTCCTTACCTGTGTCCGCGTCGTATCCCCGGATCGCCTTCGTGGCATTGGTCACTACCTCCGTGCGGTCTTTGCCTGGCACCACCGCCGGCGTGCCCCAAGAAGGAATTTCGGCCCGTGCCGTCCGCCACCGCTCTTTGCCGTCACTCAGCGCATAGGCTGCTACAAACGAGTCCTTCTGCCGGTCGCATTGCACGATCACCATGTCCTTGTAAATCACCGGCGAGCTCGCTGCTCCCCACTCCGAATCCGGATCAAAGAACCACCCCGCATTCTGGACACCCAGATCCTTCTTCCAAATCAACTTCCCTTCGGCCGAGTAAGCGTATAATCCCTCTGAACCGAAGTAAGCCACTACTACCTTGCCATCCGTCGCCGGCGTCGGTGAGGCTTGCGACGATTTCGGATGCCGCTTTGTCTTAGGTACGCCCTCGTGCGCCGCCGTCTCCCATAGCAGCTTGCCTGTCTTTTTGTCGAACGCCAGCAGCTTCCATCGGTGGACCGTCGCGTCGTTCACCGCATCGGTGTCCCCATAAAGGCCCGTCCGCAGCCCCTGCTTGGGATCGCCTGAAATCGCCGTGGCCACGTAGATGCGGTCCCCCCATACAATCGGCGACGACACCGATAGCCCCGGCACCTCGGCTTTCCACAGGACGTTCGTCCCTTTCTCGGCGTCCCAGCTTACGGGCGGATTGGTCCCGTCGCCCACTCCCGACCCGGAAGGCCCGCGGAACTGCGGCCAGTCTCCCGCAAATACCAAGCCCGCCAACAAAAACGCCCCTAAGAGCCTCATTGCGCCGCCTCTTTCTTGAATGGCATCGCCCTTCCTCCCTGCTTCAGCGTGAAGCTATCCTTCGTGTCAAACTCAACCTCGATGCCGGCCCTGACAAACTCATATTGGGTCGGGCTCGTTGCTCGCATCACCAACTCCGGCTGCGCGCCCGCCTGCATCCCCAACTTTCCTTCTTTCACGAAGACACGAATCGCGAGTGGAAATTGATCCGACTTGTATGTGCCCGCGTACGATTCCAGCACCTTCAAGTCAACCGTAACTAACTTCGGCGGTTCCGCGCCGGCCGCCTTCAACGCTTCCACAATTTCAGGCTGCTTTTGCTCGAGCGCCATCTCATACGCCCGGTCCAGCGCCTTCTGGCTCAGCTTCCCCTTTTCGAGCACCGCCTGCACGAGCTCCAATCGGCCTGATTGCACCATCGGAGCCAGATTCTCGTCCGCTGAGCTAGTACCTTTTTCGATCAAAATCTTGACGATGCCGTAGTGCTTCCGTTGTAAGGCGAACGCGGTCATCGGCGCTTTATAGAAGGTGTCGCGAACATCCACCTTCGCCCCCTTCTCGAGTAGCGCCCGCACCGCTGCCTCGTGCCCTCCAATCGCAGCCAGATACAACGGCGTCTGCCCGTAGGCAGTCGTCGTCTCGATCGCCGCGCCTTTCTCCAGCAACGCACTCACCGCCGCCGCGTCACCCTTGCGCGCCGCCGTAATCAAATCCTCGTTCACATCGGCCGGCAACATCCCCGCTGCCATCAGTACAATTCCGAACATTCGCAGCATCGCGCACCTCTCTCGTCTAGTGTACGAAGCAACCCCCAGTCGCGTTCCCACACCGCGGGCGCCATCTGCGTGCATCTGTGTCCATCGGTGGCTAATAGTTCCGGCTAGTGCCTGCTACAATCGTTTTTCATCGGAATGAAGACCGAAAAAGAGCTGCGCGATGACATCATCCGCATCGGCCAGTTGGTTTACCAAAAAGGTTGGGTCGCCGCCAACGACGGCAACATCAGCGTGCGTCTCGACTCGGAACGCCTGCTGTGCACATGCACCGGTGTGAGCAAGGGCATGATGACGCCCGACGACCTCATCATCGTCGACATGAAGGGCGACAAAATCGAAGGCAAAAGGGCGCGCACCTCGGAGATCATGATGCACATCACCGTGTACAACATGCGTCCCGATATCCAGGCAGTCGTCCACGCTCATCCGCCTGTCTCCACCGGTTTCGCCACGGCCGGCAGATCGCTCAATTTTGCCCTGCTCCCCGAAGTCGTCATTACACTTGGCTGCGTGCCGCTCGCCAGCTATGGCCTTCCGGGTACCAACGAATTAACCGACCCGATGCTTCCCTACATCCCCAAATACGACGCAATCATGATGGCCAATCATGGCGCCGTCTGTTATGGCGAAGATCTCTGGAAAGCATTCTTCAAAATGGAAACCGTCGAACATTTCGCCCGCATCACGCTGGTCGCTGAACTGCTCGGCGGACCCACGGTCCTACCGCGCGTTGAGGTCGATAAGCTGCTCGACTCGCGCACACGCTATGGAGTGAAAGCAAAGGTCGCTGGCGAACCCGGTTGTCCGGTCGCCGCCGAAGATTTGCGGCCGGGCCCTGGAGCCTCATCGGGCGCTCCGGGCAAGTTCGAAGTTACGCGCGAGGAGTTGATCGCGCTCGTTGAGGAAGCCGTCCGCGCCCGTATGGGCTAAGCTGGAATTCTTGCGCGCGCCGCTTGCGCCGCTGCGTTCCAGTCGCGTAAAACAGTTGAGAAAGGTCAAACGAATCCATGGGTGAAGCGCTAGGGATGATAGAAACCCGCGGCCTGGTAGCGATGATCGAAGCTGCCGACGCAATGGTGAAAGCCGCTAAGGTAACGCTGGTCGGCTGGGAGAAAATTGGATCCGGTTATGTTACCGCCCTGGTGCGTGGTGATGTCGCTGCCGTTCGTGCTGCCACCGATGCCGGCGCCGCCGCCGCCCGCCGTGTGGGGGAACTCATCGCCGTCCACGTGATCCCGCGCCCGCACCCGAGCCTGGAAGACGTCCTGCCCATCGGCAAGGCCACGAACAACTCGAAGTAACCAGGAGTCCCCCTTTACATGATCCTGGCGCGCGTCGTCGGAACTGTTGTCGCCACCCGCAAAGACCCGCGATTGGAAGGCAAGAAGCTCCTCATCATCAAGCCCGTTTCGCCTGAAGGCAAGGACGAAGCGGGCTATGTGATTTCCGTGGACACCGTCGGTGCGGGCTTTCGCGAATTGGTCATCTCCGTCGCCGGCTCGTCGGCGCGCATGGCCGAAGGCTGCAAGGATACGCCGGTGGACAACGCCATCGTCGGCATCGTCGACAGCGTCAGTCTCGACGATGCGCCGCCCGCCGCTGAAAAGAAGAGAGGCAAGTAAGCACGATGTACCTCGGGCGCGTCATCGGCCGCGTATGGAGCACAGCAAAAAACGCCGCGCTCGAAACCCAGCGGCTTCTGATTGTCCAGCCCATCACGCCTGAAGGCTTGCCCACGGGTAAGCAGTTGATTTGCGCGGATACGACCGGCGCCGGTGCGGGCGAAACGGTGTACTACTGCGGCGGCAAGGAATGCAGCTTTCCCTTTTTGCCCGCCGAGGTGCCTACCGACCGTACTATCGTCGGCATCATCGACGAACTGCATGTCGATCGCAATGCCCGGCGCGCGGAGAACGAGCCGGCGGGAGTTTGATGCGATGCTTCTGGGACGTGTGATTGGCGATCTCGTCGCCACCCGCAAACACGAAAGCCACGAAGGCCGCAAGGCGCTTCTTGTTCAGCCTCTTAACCTCGACCTCACAGACCGCGGCGACGCCTTAGTCGCGCTCGACGCTGTCGACGCCGGCGTCGGCGACCTCGTTCTCATCGCGACGGAGGGGTTCTCCGCGATGACGGCGGTGGGCCGTCCGAACTCGCCGATTGACATGGCGGTTCTCGGTGTTGTCGACCACATCGAGCTCGTTTGACCGCCGGCGGCGCTTGCGCCGCTCACCCGAAGAAACCACAAGCCGCCCGGCCGCGAACAGCATCATCCCGAATTTTGCCAGTTCCATATAGGAGTAGGCGCGATGGTAGTTCCAGAAGCCCCGGCGCTCGTCACGCATCTCGTCTACATTGGCGAAATCCAGCGCCCGCCCTAGCTCGATGATGCTCGGCGTCACAAGGAAGTGCTGCAATCCGGTGATCGCCAGTATTGCCCCCGCAATCGACGTCATGAGCTTGCTCGCGTTCGTGGCGAACAATACCACCACCAACAGGAACACGCCCAGTACAAGTTGCACCAAGCCCCACTGGCGAAAGTAAAAGCGATTCTGTTCGGAGGAGTGGTATCGCAGAAAGACCCTCGCCCGCTCCGCCCCGATGTCATTCACGGCCTGCTCGGCCACCTTCGTCGCCGGTTTCATCGCCCGGTCGACGGAATCGAAATTGTCCGTAGCCACCCAGGTCATGAACAATCCCGCTCCCAGCCAGAGTCCCAACAGCAGCATCGAAAACCGTCGCGAGTGCATGAAGCATCAGTTTATCGCGAGATGCCTCGAATTCCACCCTGCCCTTTACAGCCGCAGCCGCTTCAAGATGAAGTGGCCGCCGGCCGTGTCGAACCGCAATTCCGTGCTGGACCACTGCTCCCGCTCCTGCGGAGCATCACCAGCGCGTCGCTTTGGCGGAACGTCCAACTCTCGACCCACGGCAGCGGGCCCGCCGCGACGCCATCTGCGTGAGCGCGATTTCCTGCGGCGTCTGGCGCCCAGGACCCTTATATGTGCCGGCGAGCAAGGACGCGTCGCCCGTGAACGGCCCCGCCGGGCGCGGGCGCTGGTAGCACGGCGGCCGCGACACTCTCGGTAACCTTGCGATCTATTCGGGTTCGCTGTTCGTCGGGGCGACGACCGCCACGTTGGCTTCGGGAGAAGAGCCGAAGCCGCCGCCATTATCTCGTCGTCGAGACTCAGCTTGCCCGCATCCCGTAGCTGGAGAATCGCCGCGGCGGTTGCCAACGGCGCGATTCTCGAGAAAGCCGGCGCCCGCGATGGAGTTCCGCCGCTGGACCAGGTCCCCATCGCGCTGCGCGGTTGCGGTAGAGTCAACCGAGACGAACGCAAGCAGCGCGTACGCGCATACCGGGCACACGCGCGCCCTACTTTCATCGCTTCGTCGATCTAATGTTGCAGTCCCGCGTCCGAGTAGCGCATCACGCGCTCATCAATGGATGCGCGGAAGTTGCTTCGCCTCGTTTCTTCAGCAACTAGGGTGTGCAACGGCCCGGGCGATTTCCTTCCAGGCATGGGATCGAACTCAGAAACTCATAAACGGCCGTGAGATCGTGGTCGGTCATGTTCTTGAAAACGGGCCACGGCATGATCTGGAGGAGGGGGCTGTCAGGCGGGGCCCCAGTAGCTCTTCGATCCTCACCAGTGCGCATAGTGTGAATGAACTGAGCGAGAGTCATGCCTGCCGGTCTGCCAGCGGCATTCGGAGTGAGATTTCTCGGCGTGAAAATGGGTCCGAACAGGCCCGCACCACCCACCAGATAACCATTTAATGCGAGTACGGCGGGTTGCCCCAGAAACGGATCCCCATTCTCCTGCCATGTAGGATTTCCGTGGCAGCCGTTGCAGTCGGCTTGTGCATTCACGATGTAGCTGCCTAGGCCTACGAGCGACGGGTTCTTACCCTTGAGATTGAGAGGAATCCCCGACTTCTGCATAATCGCGAAGCCTTGCTGAATCTTACTGTGCTCATCGGGAGGACGCTGCGTCGCTCCGGGTGGAACAACCAGGAAAACTGACGCGGCGGCCATAACAATCGCAACCAAAGGATATGGGTTTCATACTGACTCCGTTTAGCTTCACTTTCCGTTTAGGCATCTGAAGTATAGTGGGGATACTTTTTGGCAGATGACTTGCAAATGTTAAATCCTGTCGAGTTCTGCCAATACTCTCCTCCCCCCTCCCCCGGCGCCTGGAGCCGGGCGGGCATCCCCAATCCGGACGTGTCGTTACAAAGGAAGTCCTCCGGCAACGCGGTCTCGATCCCTGGCATTCATTATTTCAAGTTCCTGTATACTTCCCCCAGCCGGGGTCCACGACGACGGGCCGTTGTGCAAGGAGGTTCCTCGATGAAACCACGTCTGATCGCCATTCTCACTCTTTTGCTCTCCATCGCCAGCCTCTCCGCCCAAGACCCTCGCGGCTTCATCCGCGGCACCCTCACCGATTCCACCGGCGGCGCCATCCCCGGCGCCCGCGTGCGCGCCACAGCCAACGAAACGGGTGTCTCCGCCGTCGCCATCTCCAACGAAGCCGGTCTCTATAACCTTCCCTACCTCATCCCAGGCATGTACAAGCTCACCGTCGAACACACCGGCTTCAAATCGTTCGTCCGCAATCAAGTGGAAGTCCGCGTCTCGGAAACCGTCGAAGTTCCTATCACGCTCGAAGTTGGCGCGCTTACCGAAACCGTCGAAGTCCACGACACCACTCCACAACTCGAAACCGCCAGTGCCACTCTCGGTATGGTCATGGATCAGCGCCGCATCAGCGAACTCCCGCAGCGCGGCGCAAACCCGCTCGAGCTGACACTCCTCGCTCCCGGCGTCGCCAACACCACTAACCTCCGCCTCCGCAAATCCATGGCCCCGGAAGCCACCTCAGACTTCGCCGCCGATGGCGCCGGCCGCTACAACAACGAATTTCAAATCGACGGCATCTCCAACACTGCAGCCGACCGTGGCCGCGGCTATGCCCGCGTCGCCTACGCCCCACCCGCCTCCGCCGTCCGCGAATTTAAGATGCAGACCTCCGCCTATGACGCCTCCGTCGGCCACACCATGGGCTCCGTAGTCAACGTCTCCACCGCCTCCGGCACAAATGAATTGCATGGCGAAGCCCACTGGTTCCTCCGCCACTCCGCCCTCGACGCGCCCAATTTTTTCAACAACAAGAACAACACCCCGCAGCCCATCTATCAGGACAATCGTTACGGACTCTCCATCGGTGGACCCATCTGGATCCCCAGAATCTACAACGGGAAGAACCGCACATTTTTCTTCTACGCTTTCGAAGGCAACCAGTTCGGAGTACCCTCTCAGTTCAGCCGCACGGTTCCGACTGCCGCTCAACGCACCGGCGACTTCTCTCCGCTGCTACCCCTCACGAACGCCAACAATAACTATCGGATCTACGATCCCTTCTCCACTCGTGCCATCGCCAACGGACGGTTCGAGCGCGACCCGTTCCCCGGCAATATCATCCCGCGCAATCGCCTGGATCAGCTCGGTGTGAATCTCGCGAATCTCTATCCGCTCCCCAACGCGCCCAACACCGCCACCGCCGATGGCCGCAACAACTTCTTCAGCACGCCCAAAGCCATCCAGAAGACCTATTCCAATCTCCTCCGGTTCGATCATGCCTTTAGCGAAAACAACCGCCTCTTCCTCCGTCTCCACTACGACTTCTGGAAAGAGAACAAGAACCACGACTTCTTAAATGAGATCAACGGCATCCACCAAAATCGCCCCAACCGCGGTATGGCTCTCGACGACGTCATGGTTCTGAATCCCACCACTGTCCTCAATCTTCGCTACGGCCTCACGAGCACCAAATGGTGGCAATACCGCACCTCACGAGGATTCGACTACGCCGCCCTCGGCTTCAGCCCCCAATTGATAGCCCTCACCGACAAAGGCCAGGCTCCGCTCCCCCGCATCACTCCCGGTGCTTACTCGCAGCTCTCCTGGTGGGAAGATCCCGGTGATGGAGTCAATTCTTCTCTTACCCACTCGGCCACCGCGAACGTCACCAAACTCATGGGCAGCCACACCATCCGCTTCGGCCCTGAGTATCGCGTCTACCGCAGCTTCAATAATCGCCGTCCCATCGGGAATGCACCCGATTACAGCTTCAGCACCAACTACACTCGCGGGCCCCTCGACAACTCTCCCGCCGCCCCCATTGGTCAGGACCTCGCGTCCATGCTCCTAGGTATCCCCACATCTGGCAGCATGGAACTCCCCTCCAATTCGGCCATGCAAAATCAATTCCTCGGTCTCTACATCCACGACGACTGGAAAGTGAACCGCCGCCTCACCCTCAACCTCGGCCTCCGGTACGAAGTTGAAACGCCGATCAACGAACGCTACAACCGCCTTCTCTCCGAGTTTGACGCCACCACCCCCAACCCCATCGACGCCGCAGCTCGCGCCAACTACGCCCGCAATCCCATCCCCGAGCTACCCGTCAGCCAGTTCCGCGCCCTTGGTGGCGCAACCTGGGTCAGCGCAAACAACCGCAGCCCGTTCCTCGGCGAGAAAAACAACCTTATGCCCCGAATCGGCTTCGCACTCCAACTCGCTCGGAACACGATCCTGCGCGGCGGCTACGGCATCTTCTTCAATACCCTCGGCGTCAACACCATCCTCCCGCTGCAAACCGGCTTCACTCAATCCACGCCCATCCAAGCCACTCTCGACAGCGGCCTCACCTACCGCGCCACCACCGCCAACCCCTTCCCCACCGGTCTGATTCAACCGCAAGGCCCCGCTGGCGGACTCGAAACCAACCTAGGCCAGAGCCTCACCACCTACTTCCGCCCCAATAAACAGGGATACGCCCAGCGCTGGTCCTTCGGTATTCAGCACCTCCTCCCCGGTCAGCTTCTGCTCGATACCAGCTACGTCGCCAATCGCGGCATCCGCCTCGATGCCGAACGTAACATGAACGCGACTCCCAACGAATTCCTCAGCCGCTCCCCTGTTCGCGATCAGCCGCGCATCGACTTCCTCTCCCAGCAGTTCCCCAATCCGTTCCGTGGAACCAACCCCATCTACGGCGCCAACACCAGCCGCGCCAATCTCCTGAAACCCTTCCCCCACTTCAGCGACCTCAACGTCGAGGAGCCTATCGGTTACTCCTGGTATCACTCGCTTCAGGTGCGCGCCGAACGCCGCTTCCTCCAGGGCTTCACCTTCCAACTCGCCTACACCTGGTCGAAAACGATGGAGGCGCTCGAGTTCCTCAACCCCGCCGATACCGTGCCCTACGAAAGCATCAGCTCCTTCGATCGCACCCACCGCGTCGCCTCAAGCGGCATTTGGGAAGTCCCCATCGGCAAAGGTCGCAAGTTCGCAAACAGCCTCCCACGCCCCGTCGACTTCTTCCTCGGCGGCTGGCAAATCGGCGCCATCGTCGCGCTTCAGTCCGGCGGCCCAATGGGCTTTGGCAACGCCATCTTCAACGGCGACATCAAGAACATCCCGCTGGGCGGCGATCAGCGCGACGTCGACCGCTGGTTCAATGTCGATGCTGGCTTCAACCGCAACGCCAACCAGCAACTGGCCTCGAACTACCGCCAGTTCCCCCTCCGCTTCAACGGCATCCGCAGCCCGGGTCAAAAAAGCTGGGATTTCTCCATCGTGAAGAACTTCCCCATCCGCGAGTCGTTTAAGGCCCAGTTCCGTGCCGACGCCTACAACGCCTGGAACCACACCAACTTCAACGCACCCAACACGACGCCGACCAACACCGCCTTCGGCCGCATCACTGGCACCGCCGGCGACTCCCGCAACTGGCAAATGTCGCTCAAGGTGATGTTCTGACCAAAACCGATCCGCCCCCGCTCGTTATGCGTACGGCAGTGGCAAGTATCGAGATAACCTGACATCAAACGTAAGGGAGCCTTTTGTCACCGGCGGTGGTGCAGGAATTGACGTCGGCAGCAAGCACTGACATCGTGCTTCTTCCTACTTTGTTCAATTGGTCAAATCTTCATTCCGGATGCGCTTCAGAACATTGCGGCGGGCCTTGCGCCAATTGGCGTGCATGATGCCAACACTGAAGTGGCTGTTCAGTCCAAGCAGCAAACGATGAGAACTTGATTTCCGGATTTGTCATCGAAGCAGCGCGGACGCCGGGTAAAAATGCCGAAGTACATCCAGGCGCTACCACTTCGCGACCTTCCCGGATCGGAACGCAATGTTTCCCAAGTGTGCTGCGGCGGCCGCCTTCACTCCTTCCTCCGGAGGAGCGTTGGGACGCTTTCGCGAGCGCACGCACTCGATCCAGTTACCCAGGTGCAGCACTTCGCCGTCCGGCGTCTTGTAGAAATCCTGGCCTCTGGGACCCTCGCCGAGAATCATTTCGTCTGCCTTCGCAGTGCTTTCCAGTAATACACCGCCGATTCCTCGCTTGCGCTCCGGATGCAGCTCATAACGGCCGCGGTCAATGTAGAGCGTTGCGTCCGTGCCCATCAGCTCCGTCATGGCTCCCGCGCGCGCGTTGATGAATGTCCCTTCGAAGTACGCCTGCAACTCGTGTGTCGGATAGTGCAGGAGAGTTTGAATAGTATCTGGAGTCTCCCACAGTCCCTGCGCATGATAGATGCCGCCGATTGACGTCGCACTTGACGGATGATCCAGGTCAAGAAACCATGTGACCGTATCCAACCAATGCACCATCAGGTCTGTCAGCGTGCCGCCGCCAAAATCCCAGAACCAGCGCCAGTTCCGCAGCCGGTACGCGTTGAACGGCTGATCCGGAGCGTTTCCGAGGAATCGCTTCCAATCCACTTCTGACGGCTGAATATTCAGAGTCAGCGGTCCACGCCGGAGCTGATTCCGGTTCCACGTCATGTGAACCTTGTGAATCTTGCCGAGCACGCCCGACCTGACAATCTCGCGCGCCTTCTGCAAATGCGGCATGCTGCGTTGCTGGGTCCCGACCTGCACGATGCGCTTGTGGCTGTTCTGCGCAGCCATGACGGCCGGGCCCTCCTTCATCTCGTGCGTGAGCGGTTTCTCGACGTACACATCCTTTCCGGCTGCGCATGCCTCAATCGTCATCGGAGCGTGCCAGTGGTCCGGCGCTCCGATCACCACTGCATCGACGTCCTTTCGCCGCAACAGTTCCGTGTAGTCTTTAGTCGCGAAGGCCTTCGGGTCCGCCAGCTTGCGGCCCTCCATCAGATGTACGTCCCACACATCGGCGACCGCCGTGATTCGGACTCCGTCGATCCGTTGCAGCGCCCGCATCAGCTCGCGACAGCGGCCGCCCGTACCGATGCAGCCGATATTCAACGTTTCGTTTGCTGCGTACCCTAGAGCGGTTGCCGTATATCCTGCCGCGATTACGAAATCTCGCCGGGTCGTTCCTCTAACTCGCATGAAGTCTCCTAATTTATACGTCCGATCGAACGGGCGAGGCAATTCAAAGATAGGCGATTCCGCCCGCCTGAATTTCAGAACTGGAGCTTCAACCCCATCTGAATGATCCGCGGCTGATTCGCCTGACCTGCGACCCGGGCATAATTGCCGCTTCCGGGGTTCACATCGGGGTTCGCGAACCACGTCCGATTGAACGCATTAATCAGCTCACAGCGAAACTGCAGCCGTAGCCGCTCACGCCATAGGGTTGTGTTCTTCAAAAAGGACACATCCCAATTGTTCATATTGTGCTGGCGTAGGCCGGCCCAGTAATAAGGAAGGGTCCGTGGTGTGAAAGCGGGGAGGAGCGCAAGCGACTGCCGGTTAAACCAGTTGTCGATCGTGCGGCCTTCGATTCCGGGACTGACACCCGTGGCCAGCGCTGCCGTTCCGAGCGGAACCGCTGCTCCAGTCTGATAGATATAGGTGGCATTGAGCTGCCACCCTCCGATCACTTTGTCCGCTACCCCAGATCCACTACCAAAGCGGCGGCCGCGACCGAATGGCAATTCCCAAATTCCCGCGAACGTCACTCGATGAGGGTTGTCGAATTCTCCAATCATGCGCGATGGCGACGGGTTGGCGGGGTCGATAAAACGAAGTTCTTCGATCAGCTTCGACCACGTGTACGTAAATTGCGCCATCAGCCCCGCCGAGAAGCGCCGCATGCTGCTGATCTGCAGCGAATGGTAATCGCTCGCCCCATCCGTCTGCCGCTGTAAGTTGACGGACGTGAACTGCGGATAGGGCAATAGCAGTTGCCGGCGAGCTATCGTCGGACTGCTATGCGCGCCGATGTTGATCAATCCGGCAAATGGATTCGGCACTGGGTCCTGAAGCCGCGCGCCTAGCGAATAGTATTGGAGGGGCAGTGCATTCAACTCCCGTGAATCGTCGCCCAATCCGCTTGACAGAGGCATATCGGCGCCACGCTGGCCTACGTAATTTACTTCGACCGTCATGTCGCGCCCGATCTCTTGTTGGAAGCCAAAACTCCACCGTGTATTCCGAATGGCCTCCCGCCCTCGAT
>DASRHX010000763.1:0-3915 GCA_035650295.1 Bryobacteraceae bacterium
TTCTCGGCGTTGATGCGGCACTCGATGGCGTGGCCGTTGAGCTTCACTCCATCCGGCACGATCTCGCTCATTCTCGCGCCCGCGGCTATCAGGATCTGGCTCTTCACCAGATCCACACCAGTGATCATCTCCGTCACCGGATGTTCCACCTGGATGCGCGCGTTTACTTCAATGAAGTAGAGCTTGCCTTCCTCGTCCATCAGGAACTCAACTGTTCCCGCGTTGGTGTAGCCCACCTCGGCCAACGCCTTGCGCAGCCGGGCCGACATGCTCTCACGCAATTCCGGCGTCATCGCCACCGATGTCGCTTCTTCAATCAACTTCTGATGCCGGCGTTGAATCGAGCACTCGCGCTCGCCAAATACCTCCACCGTGCCATGTGTATCGGCCAACACCTGAAACTCGATATGCCTTGGCGCACCCACGAATTTTTCGATATACACGTCCGGGCAACTGAAGGCGGCCGCCGCTTCCTGCTGCGCCTGCACCATCAACGCCGGCAACTCCTCGGCACTATGCACGACGCGCATGCCGCGCCCGCCGCCACCCGCCGAAGCCTTCACGAGCACCGGATAGCCGATCTCCTTGGCCACATCGAGCGCTTCGTCCACCGACTCCAACACAGCCGGCGAGCCCGGCAAAATCGGAATGCCCGCTTTGGACATCGCCGCCCGCGCTTCCTGCTTCAACCCCATCAGCCGCGTCACGTCCGGCGTCGGCCCGATGAAGGCGATGCCCGACGTCTCGCACACTTCGGCGAAGTTTGCGTTCTCGCTCAGAAACCCATAACCGGGGTGAATCGCGTCGACATTGGTAATCTCGGCGGCGCTGATCACCGATGGAATGTCGAGGTAACTCCGGGCGCTCTTGGCCGGCCCGATGCAGATCGCTTCGTCGGCGAAGCGCACGTGCAGGCTGTAGCGGTCTGCTTCCGAATACACCGCCACGGTCTGGATACCCAACTCCTTGGCCGCGCACATCACACGCAGTGCAATCTCGCCTCGGTTGGCTACCAATATCTTTCGGAACATGTTGTGGCTGCGCCGTCTCCTACACGGGCCGGACGGCGAACAAGGTTTGGCCGTATTCAGTGGGCTGCGCGTTGTTCACGAACCGCGACACGATCACGCCCGATACTTCCGATTCGATCTCGTTCATCAACTTCATCGACTCGATGATGCACAGCACCTGTCCCGCCTGCACCTGATCGCCCACCTTCACAAATGGCTCGGCATCCGGACTTGCAGCTTCGTAAAACGTCCCCACGATGGGCGCCTTCACGTAGGCAAGAGTTGGATCCTCGACCGCCGTAGTCACGGGAGCCGCGGACGCTGCCGAAGGCGCCACGGGCGCCGCATGGTTCATCATCAGGGGAGCCGCTGGCAGCACATATTCCTGTTGCGTTGGCGCCGTCGCCCGGCGGATGCGCACACGGTCGCCGCCGCGCTCCACTTCCAATTCCGCAACGCCCGTCTCGTTTGCCAGTTCGATCAGTTGTTTAATTTCGTCAATCGTCATGGATGGTCGTATGGAGTTCTACAATACGCGCAGCTCTTTTCCCGTCGGGGTCAATACCTCGCACCCTCCGGCGGTCACCAACACGGTATCCTCGATTCGGATTCCGCCCCAGCCCTCGACATACACGCCCGGTTCGATCGTGATCACCATCCCTGCCTGCAACGCCGATTTCTCTGTCTTGCCGATCCGTGGATGTTCATGAATCTCCAAACCAAGCCCATGGCCTGTTGAATGGATAAACAAGGAATCAAGTCCGGCTGACTTCAGCACTCGCCGTGCCGCTTGATCCACCGATGCCGCCGTGGCCCCTGGCCGCGTGGCGCGTATGGCTTCCTGCTGCGCTTCTAACACCGCCCGGTAAAGCTTCACCGCGCGGCGGCTGGGTTTGCCCGGCAACGCCATGCGAGTCATATCGCTCGCATAGCCATTGGCCTGCGCACCCATATCCACTAATAGTAGCGCATTCGTCTCAATCGGAACCGCTCGCGGATGCGCGTGCGGAAGCGCGGCATGCGCCCCGGAAGCGACGATTGTGTCGAAAGCCGGGCACTCGGCGCCCATCCGCCGCATTTGATAGTCCAATTCCAAGGCCAATTCGCTTTCAAGCATTCCCGCCTTGAACCGCTTGAGCGCCTTCTCGTACGCTTCGGAATTAATCTTCACCGCCTGCCGGATTGCCCCAACCTCGCTCTCCGACTTCACAGCACGGCGCTCTTCCAATTCCCGCCCCAACGACTTGAGGTTGATCTTCTCGCCCAACGCCGCGCTCAGCCGCGCGTAGCTGTCGTATGTGAGATGCAAGCCCTCGAACCCCACTGTCCGCATCCGCCGCCGCCGCACCGAGGTACACACCGCCTTCAGCAGCGTTCCTGTCGCCACGGTCTTCTTCTCGGCGTCCGCTTCCTGCTCGATCTGAACCGTGTAGCGCGGATCCGTGAACAATTCCGCACCGGCGCTGCTCATCAGAAGCAGCGAATTGCTCCCCGTGAAGCCGGTCAAATACCGCACGTTCACAGGCGAAGAGATCAACGCCCCATCCAACTCCGCGCCGTCCAACGCCTCTTGAAACCAGCGCCGCCGCTCGCCGAACTCCGTCATCGATGGGTTCATCGCTAGGGCTTCAGCAGCAGTTTCCCCATCGTCTTCCGTGATTCCAGGTCGCGATGTGCTTGCGCCGCCTCGGCCAGTGGATAGCTATTTTCAAGCGTTAGCTTCACTTGGTCGGAGGCAATCCAACCCAGCACCTCGCCTGCCCGCAGTTCCAACTCCGCCCGGTCCGCGCAATAATGCGCCAACGTCGGCCGCGTTAGGAACAACGATCCCTTCTGGTTCAACAGCAATGGCGCAACCGGTGGTACCGCGCCGCTCGCATTGCCATAGCTCACCATCAGTCCTCGCGGCCGCAACGAATCTAGCGACTTCTCAAAAGTCGATGCGCCCACCGAGTCGTACACCACATCCACGCCCTTGCCGCCAGTCAGACGCCTGGCCTCCGCCGCGAAATCGGCCTCGTTGTAGAGGATCACTTCGTCGGCGCCCGCCGCCTTCGCGCGCTCGGCCTTCTTCGCCGTACCCGTCGTACCAATCACGCGCGCACCACAGATCTTCGCGATTTGCACCAACAACAATCCAACGCCACCCGCCGCCGCGTGAACCATGCACGCGTCGCCCGCTTTCAAGGGAAAGGTTGACCGCGCCAGGTAGTGCGCCGTCATGCCTTGCAGCATTGCCGCGGCGCCCTGTTCGAAGGTCAACGTTGCGGGCAATGGCATCAGTTGCCACGCCGGCACTGCCGCGTACTCCGCGTAGGATCCGCGGCACATTGCGTATGCCACCCGATCGCCCACCTTCACGTTCGTCACATCGGGACCCACTTGCTCCACAACGCCCGCGCCTTCCATGCCGGGGATGAACGGCGATTCGGCCTTATACAAACCCGTCCGGAAGTAAACGTCGATGAAGTTCACGCCAATGGCGTGCATCTTCACCAGCGCCTGCCCCGTGGCTGGCTGCGGTACCGCCGTATCTTCGTATTGGAGCGCTTCCGGCCCCCCTGTTTGATGAACCCGAACTGCTTTCATGTGCGTACCCGGCGGCCCAGATGAGCCGTAGCTGCATAGAGTAACAAATACGTGAGCGTCAACGGAAATAGAACCAGGCGCAGCAATGTCGCCACGGCCCCGGCCCCCGTTAATCCTGCGCGATAAAGAACGAAATGCTGAATGGTGCCCAGATTCGAGCGGTCCGCCCAGAAGTAGTCGCCGTTTTCGTTCAATATGAATATCTTCGCCGGCAACCGCGCCGCCAGCACCCATTTCCACTTCGTCATGATCGGCTCACCGGAACAAATCATGCCGCAAATGTCGTATTGATTCGTGTCCAGCAGCCGGTACAATT
>DASRHX010000764.1:0-3226 GCA_035650295.1 Bryobacteraceae bacterium
CAGCTTCGGCGGCGACGCCATGTACATCTACCGCCTCGCTCATTCGCTTGCCGCAATGGGCCACGAAGTCGATGTCGTTCACAACGTCGATGCCTACCATCTGCAGCATCCAGCGCCGCCCGAAATCGCGTTCGCCGAACATCCCCGCGTGAAGCGCCATGAACTGCGCAGTGGCTGGGGCACGCTTGGCCTGCTCGCTATACAACAAACCGGCCAGCCCTGGCCTCATGACTCTACGCTGCGCAAACTCTTCGCCGCTAAAAAGTACGACGTCGTTCACTACCACAACATCTCCTTGCTCGGCCCCGACGTGCTCCGCTACGAAGCCGGCGGCAAGCGCGCGGTCAAACTCTACACGACGCACGAGCACTGGCTCGTTTGCCCCATGCATGTGCTATGGAAGTTCAACGAACGCGCCTGCGAGAAGCCCGAATGCATTGAATGCGTCCTGCGCGGCAAACGTCCTCCTCAGCTTTGGCGTTCCACCGGGTTCCTCGATCGCTGTGCTGCCTATGTCGACCAGTTCGTCAGCCCAAGCCGGTTCACCGCTCGCATGCACGCCGAACGCGGCTTTTCGCAACCCGTCGAGCACTTGCCTTACTTCATCCCTCGCTCCGACGAAGATTGGCAATACCCAAAGCCCTCGCCGCATCCCAAGCCTTACTTCCTCTTTGTCGGCCGTCTCGAACGCATCAAAGGCCTGCACACTTTAATCGACAGTTGGAGCCACATCAAGGGATACGATCTCCTCGTAGCGGGCGCCGGCGCCGAAGGCGAAGCCCTTCGCGCGCAGGCCGCCACGAACAAGCGCATCCATTTCCTCGGCCTCCGCTCCCAGGCTGAGTTGGGCGCGCTTTATCGTCACGCCGTCTCGGTCATCGTCCCATCGATCACGTACGAAACCTTCGGCATGATTCTCATCGAGGCCTTCGCGCGCAAGACGCCCGCCATCGCCCGCAACCTCGGCGCGCTTCCCGAAGTAATCGAGGATTCCCAGGCTGGCTTCGTTTACGACGATGAAAAGGGACTGCTCGAAGCCGTTCGGCGCATGGGCTCCGACCGCGCCGCGCGCGACGCCATGGGTGAGCGTGGCTACGCCGCTTTCGAGCGCTGGTGGACGCCTGAAGCCCACCTTGATCTCTACGCCGGTTACCTCAATCGCCTCGCACGCGCTAAATTTGGTACTCCACTTCTCGACGAATGGCACACTACCTCATCACCGGCGGAGCCGGTTTCATCGGCTCACACCTCGCCGAATCCCTGATTACGCGCGGGCACCGCGTCACTTTGCTGGACAACCTCTCCAGCGGCAGGCTGGAGAACATCGCGTCTATCGGCAGCGCCGCCCGCTTTGTCGAAGCCTCCGTCACCGACCGTGCCGTGCTAGATCCGCTGGTCGACGAGGCCGATGCCGTCTTTCATCTGGCCGCCACGGTCGGCGTCTACAACATCGTTCGCTCACCCGTGGAAACGATCGCCAACAACATCAACGGCACCGAATCCGTTCTCGAAGCCGCGTGTCCGCGAAAACGCAAGGTACTGATCGCATCCACCTCCGAGGTCTACGGCAAAAGCACGCGCGCGCCGTTCCGCGAGGATGACGACCTTCTTCTCGGCCCCACCTCCAAATCGCGTTGGAGCTATGCCGCCAGCAAGATCATCGACGAGTTCCTTGCCCTCGCCTACTGGCAAGAACGCGGCGTTCCAGCTCTCGCCACACGCTTCTTTAACACCATCGGGCCCCGCCAAACCGGCCGCTACGGAATGGTCGTACCGCGCTTTCTCACGCACGCCCTGGCCGGTTCCAACCTCCCGGTGCACGGCACCGGCGAGCAGTCGCGCTCGTTCACCTACGTCGGCGACGTCGTTGAATGGCTTTGCCGCCTCGTCGAGCTGCCTGATATCGCGGGCAAAGTATTCAACCTCGGCAATCCGAGTGAAATCACCATCCGCGCCCTTGCCGATCTGGTAATCGAAATAGCCGGCTCGTCGTCGGGCATTGACCTCATTCCCTACGAGGAAGCCTACGAGCCTGGCTTTGAAGACATCGAGCGCCGCGTCCCCGACATCGCCCGCATCGTCGCCCTCACCGGCTACTCCCCGCGGACCTCTCTGCGCGAAGCCATCGAACGCACACACAACTGGATGCTCGCTGAGCGCATTCCCACTTAGCCACTGCGCCCCGTGAAACAGCGCCTGCCCATCCTTGCCCTGCTCGCCGCCGCGCTCCTGCTGCGCCTCTATCGCTTGAACGACGGCCTCTGGTACGACGAGATCGGCACTTGGATTCGCTTCATGCACCTGCCATTTGCGAAGATCCCTACGGTCTATGGCTCGGAGAATCAGCATTTCCTGTTCAGCATTCTGGCCCGCGCGTCTCTGCTGATCTTTGGAGAATCCAACTGGGCCTTCCGCCTTCCCGCCGCTTTGTTCGGCGTCGCCAGCGTCTGGTCCACATGGTGGATGGCCCGCATCGTCACCTCCTCGCGCGAGGCTTTCTTCTCGGCAGCGCTTCTCACCTTCTCCTATCACCACGTCTGGTTCAGCCAGAACGCGCGCGGCTACAGCGGGCTCCTCTTCTGGACCATGCTCGCCAGCGGTTTCCTTATCCGCGCGCTCGAATCGAACGTCCGGCGGGACTGGCTGCTCTGGGCCATCTGCGCCGCTCTTGGCGTATACAACCACGCCACCATGTCGTTCGTCCTCGTCGCTCATGCTCTCATTGCACTAGCCACTTGCGCGCGTAGCGGCAACTGGATGCGTGTCGCCTCGTGGTTCGCTCTTGGCGCCGCTCTCACGCTCTTGCTCCACCTGCCCGCGCTCCCTGAAATCCGCTCCGGCCTAAAAGGCACTGTCAGCGTCGTCAATGAGTGGAAGAGTCCGCTGTGGACCATAGCCGAAATCTTTCGTGGCCTCGCCATTAACTTCGCCGGAGCCGCCGTCGCAATCGCCGCGCTTGCCGTCTTTTTCACCGGCTTCATCAGCTATCTGCGCAGCCGGCCCGTCGTCGTCGCGCTCCTGCTGCTTCCCGCTCTCATCGGAGGCGGCCTCGTCGTCTCCCTCGGACATCATCTCTGGCCGCGCTTCTTCTACTTTGCGTTCGGCTTCGCCGCTCTCGTTGTCGTACGCGGCGTCGACCGCTTCGCCTCCGCCCTCCATCCCCGCCTCGCTGTTCCCGCGCTCGCCGCCATGATCCTTGTCTCCGCTTTCTCACTTCGCAACGTCT
>DASRHX010000765.1:0-6154 GCA_035650295.1 Bryobacteraceae bacterium
CATGGGCGCCCCCGTGGTCACCGGAGGGGGTGGCGTCGGGGCATACCGTTTCGCGGGTCCGCGCGGAAGCGAAACCCTCGACGTCATGGAGAAGAAGTATCCAAACTGGTTTTCGCCCAACCTGCATGAGTTCTGGGGTCAACGTGAGAAGCTTCCCTTCGACCAACACTGGTTTCTGGCCCTCACCGCGCCGCGTCCCTTTATTGCTCTTGAAGGGGACACGGACACCATCTCACTTCCGGAGGCCATCCGGCAGTCGATGCTGGGCGCGCAGCCCGCGTATGAGCTATTGGGCGCGAAAGATCGTCTCGGCGTCAACTACGCCAAACACGGCCACGCCTTCACGGCCGAGGACTGGATGGCACTGATGGACTTCGCCGACAAACAC
The DNA here is from genome assembly GCA_035650295.1 of Bryobacteraceae bacterium. Taxonomy (GTDB): domain Bacteria; phylum Acidobacteriota; class Terriglobia; order Bryobacterales; family Bryobacteraceae; genus JAFLBB01. The sequence continues at coordinate 389 of DASRHX010000765.1, forward strand.
CTGCGTGGAAAGCAAGTGGACCGTACCTTCGACCGCTTCCCGACCGAAGCGGAACTGGATGCGGCCGCCGCGGCTGCAACGGCGCGCACGAAGCAATAAGCGGTTGAGGCGCAGCCTTACCAGGCTTGCGAATTGCGATAGCCGTATGGGTCCGCGCCCGCTTCCACGACGTTATTCAACTGGACGCGAATCATGGTCGGCGCCGCGCCTGAGCTCCACTTCGAACGCTGCTGGGTCTTGTGACCGCGCCCGGCCAACTCACGCAGCGTGACGGCAGAGATTCGATCGTCAAGCAACAGGTCGCCGGGATACATCGCGTGGTTGTCGAAGCTCGACACATAGTGCCGCGTTTGCAGGCGCGGCGCCTCGACGGCCGACTGGGCGTCCATTCCAAACTCGACGACATTGAGTAGCATCTGCACGAGTGCCTGGTCCTGGTTGTCGCCGCCGGGAGTGGAGAGCGCCAAATACGGCTTGTCATTACGCAGCACGAGCGTGGGAGAAAGCGTAATTCTCGGCCGCTTGCCCGGCGCAAGCTCATTGGCATGCCCGCGCACGAGGTAGAAGCTCTGCGCGCGATTGGAAATGGCAATTCCCGTATCGCCGGCGATGATGGTGGGCAATGATGCGCCCGAAGGCGTCGCTGAAAACATGATGCCGTCCCTGTCGACGGCATTCACGCAAGTCGTATCGCGCGAGACGAGCCACTGATCGAGCCGCACTCGAGCCGATTCACTTTCGCTTGGATGCCGAGCCGGCTTATCCCCCGCGGCTCCCGGCCGGAATTCAAGAGATGCCTTATCGCCGATCAATTTCCGCCGCTCGGCCGCGTACTCCTTCGATAACAACTGCGCCGATGGGACGGTTACAAATTTTGGATCGCCGTAATAGGTGTCGCGGTCGGCCAGCGCCAGTTTGAATGCCTCGGTCACAGTGTGAACGTAGTCGGTCGAATTCAACCGCATCGACTTCAGATCGATACCTTCCAAAATATTCAGCATTTGCAGCATCACCGGACCCTGACTCCAGTAGCCGGGCTTGTAGACCTTTAGGCCCTTATAGGTCGTCATCACCGGCTCTTCGAGTTTGAGCCGGAAGGAGGCCATGTCCTCATAGCGCAGCAATCCGTTGTTCTGCCGCATGAAGGCATCAATCTTGCGTGCCGGTTCTCCGCGATAGAAGTAGTCTCTTACCGCGTCGATCGCCTCTTCCCGCTTTTGCCCCAAGGCTTTCGCCTTTCGCTCGGCTTCGATCATCGCCCGCATCGTTCGCGCCAGGTCGGGTTGGCGGAAGATTTCGCCGATAATCGGCCGCTTCGCGTTCGGCATGAAGGTGTTCATCGCATCGGGCCAGAGTTCAAAGAACCGCCGCGAATAAGAAATCGCGCCAGCCCGCATCTCGTCGAGCGGCATGCCGTCGGCCAACTCCACGGCCGGAGCCATCACTTCGGCAGCGCTCTTCGTGCCAAATTCCCGTAGGGCCAATAATTGCGCATCGATCGCCCCGGGAACCACGGCAGCCATTACTCCCGCTACGGGAACCATGGACCTGAGGCCGTTCGGCTCAAGGTCCATCACTTCGCCCATGCGCAAGCGCCGTCCACGGAAGTATTCCGCCGTGGCCGCTTTTGGCATGGTTCCAATGCCCGCGATTGAGAACACGCGGCCGTCTTTCGTGCGGATCAGAATCGGGGATTCGCCGCCAAAGCCGAAGTGAGAAAACTCAGTAACCATCGCGGCGAACATGGTTGCAACGCCCGCGTCCACGGCATTCCCGCCCGCGTGCAGAATGCGCATCCCGGCTTCGACGCTGGCCTCCGTGCCGCCCGCCACGGCGGCTCGTACCCCGCGCGAGGGATTGCGCGCAGGCCGTTCCCAGGTCATCTTTTGCTGAACCACCGTCACAGGTGGCGGCGGAGGAGCCTGCGCCATCGTGGTTGCGGCATAAGCCGTCAGAAGGACCAACGCGCGATTGCGCTTCATAGTGAACATTATAATTGTCGTGAACCCCGATGAAATCCCACCCGCCGCAAACTCCTCCCGAGAAACCGGCGCCAGATCCCAAGGATGCGGAACCCATGCTGTATTGTCCTTGCTGCAGCGCGCGCCTCATCGAACTGAAGTGCAAGCTGATCTGTGAGCGATGCGGATACTACATGAGCTGCGCCGACTACTATTAAATCCCGTCCCTCGATGCCATGAGCGATACAACCCAGCTTCTAGAACGCTTCCGCCGTGGCGCCGAAATGGTTGCCGCTGTCACCACTGGCGCTTCCAGCGCCGAAATCGATTTTGCTCCGTCGGCCGGCGCATGGTCCATCCGCCAGATCGTCTGCCACCTCTCGGACTCCGAAATCGTAGGCGCGCATCGCTTCCGCCTGGTCATTGCCGAATCCAACGCCACTCTCACCGCCTTCGATCAGAACGCATGGAGCGCCAATCTCAACTACAAATCGCGCAAGCTCACGGAAGCCCTGGATTCGTTCCGTCTTCTGCGCGCGCTCAACTTTGAACTCCTCCGCACGCTCCCCGCTGAGGCTTACTCCCGCACCGGCCACCACACCGAACGCGGCACCCTGTCCCTGCTCGACTTGCTGCGCATTTACACCGAACACGCCGAAAGCCACACCAGGCAAATCCAATCTGTCCGGGAGCAATATCGTGAATCTCGCAAAGGCGCTTAGTGCCATCGCGGTCAACACGAAGCCGCCCACGTGGAACGGCAAGAGTTTCTTCAAGCGTTTTGCCCATTAGGGTCGCGCATTGGATACAATCCCCCTCGAATGTTCGTTCCTCTCACTCCCCTGCGCTTCCTCCATCGCGCGATGGATGTTTTCGGCCACCACACCGGCATCGTCAGCGGCGATCAGTCGTTCACATACGCCGAATTCGGCGAGCGCTGCCAGCGGCTGGCCGCCGCGCTCACGAATCTTGGCATCCAGCCTGGCGACCGCGTCGCCTACGTCAGCTTCAATAATCACCAGCTGATGGAGGGCTACTACGGTGTCATCCAGGCCCGAGCCATTGTCATGCCGCTCAATGTCCGGCTCTCGCCACAGGAAATGGCTGGAATCCTAGATCATGCCGGCACGCGCATGGTGATCTACGAAAATGACTTCGCTGCGCTCGTCGCCGCCCTCAAAATCAGCTGCTCTTCCGTGCAGCACTGGATCTCCATCGAAGACGACTACGAAGCTCTACTCGCCGCCGCCACACCTCAGCGTGCCGACATCTTCGCCTACGACGAACTCTCCATCGCCGAGCTCTTCTACACCTCCGGGAGCACCGGCACTCCCAAGGGCGTCATGCTTAGCCACCGCACGCTTTACATGCACGCCCTCGACATCGTCACCGGATTCCACGAGCTCGATCGGATGGTGGATCTTCATACGATTCCGCTCTTCCACGCCAATGGTTGGGGACGGCCTCAGATGTCCACTATGCTTGGCAAAAAGCAGATCATGGTGCGCCGCTTTGAACCCTCTCACGTCTTCCGCCTCATCGCGCAACACTCGGCTACGCACATGTGCCTGGTGCCCACCATGGCCAATGCTCTGCTCAACCATCCCGAGCTCGGCCAGCACGATCTCTCGAGCCTGCGCCAAATCATGCTTGGCGGCGCGGCCGCGAGCCCCGAACTGGTCGAGCGCATGGAGGCCGCTTTCCATTGCATCGTCTGCGCGGGCTACGGGATGACGGAAACGGCGCCCGTGCTCACCACATCCAGTGCCAAACCTGGGATCACATACGCCTCCGAGTCCGAACGCTATCGCCGTCAGGCCATGGCAGGTTGGGCCGTGCCCGGGGTGGAGGTGCGCGTGGTCGATGTCAATCTGGAAGACGTGCCGCGTGATATGCACTCCATCGGCGAAATCATCGCCCGTGGCGACCACATCATGGACGGCTATTACCGCGAGCCCGAACAGACCGCCAATGTGATGTCCGGTGCATGGATTCACACCGGCGATATGGCGGTCTGGGATGAGGAAGGGTATCTTCACATCGTTGACCGGAAGAAGGAGATCATCATCTCCGGTGGAGAGAACATCAGCTCCATCGAAATCGAAAAGGCCATCTTTGCCCACGCCTCCGTGCTGGAATGCGCTGTTGTCGCGGCGCCGGATGAGAAGTGGGGCGAGGTGCCCGCGGCCGTGGTCGTCCGGAAACCGAGCGCCGAACTTACGGAAGACGAGCTGCTTGCCTTCCTTCGCGAACGCCTTGGAAAGTTCAAGTTACCCCGAGTCATTCGCTTCAGCGAAGACGCTCTTCCCAAAACCGGCACGGGCAAAATCCGCAAGAACGTCATCCGCGAGACGTTCTGGAGCGGCAAGGCCAAGCGCGTCCAAGGCTGATGCATTCGCTCCTGCTCCGTTGCCCGGCGTTCGAAAAAGACATTCTCGTCGCGGAACTATGGGAGCGCGGCACCACCGGCGTGCTCGAAACAGAATTGCCTGCCGACGTTTGGGAGCTGCGGGCTTTCTTCGACAAAATGTTTTCCCTCGATCAGGTCCCCCATGCTGTCTCATGGCGCGACGAAGGCTCACCGGACTGGGCCCTCGATTGGCAGCGCGCTTGGGAACCACTACCCGTTGGAGATCGTATCCTGCTGCTTCCCGCCTGGATGCAGCCGCCTCCCGAGCATGCTGACCGGTTGATTGTCCGTGTCCGGCCCGGGCAAGTCTCGGGGACTGGTTATCATCCGCCAACACAATTAATACTCAAAGCGTTAGAAACATATCTTCAAGTAAATGATTTAGTGCTGGACGTTGGCGTGGGAACGGGCATCCTTCTTGCCGCCGCCGATGTTCTTGGCGCAGGCGAGTTGTATGGCTGCGAAACCGACCGGGCAGCAGCCGCCGACGCGCAGGCTAATTTTCAGGCCGATGGCGTGCCGGCCCATATATGGGTTGGCTCGCCGCGCTCACTGGCCGCAAGCACGGTAACGTTGATTGCCGCCAACCTCAACGGCGTGACTATCGACGCCTTGGGGCATGAGTTCGCCCGCGTGCTCCGGCCGGGGGGCCGCCTCATTCTTTCCGGCTTCACCGAACGTTGGCGCGCGCAACTCGAACGGAAATTCCAAAGCATGGGCTTCACCCGTCTTGCGCTGCTCGAACAGGAGCGCTGGCGGGCTCTTGTGTTCAGTTCCGCACCGTGATGACCGGGCGATTGCTTGCCACGCCGCCAACCGTGATTTCGAGCGGGTATTCGCCTGCTCCCAGTTGCGGAACGATCACATTCGCCTGCGCCAGACCCACAAACCCGGGCGTCAGCCCAACAAACAGTACCTGTGCATCGACGCCGCCGATCTTTACGGTAGCCGACGCGATGGCGCGCGAGAGAGGATCTCCCGGCGCCGCTGCTCCCGTTGTCACTGCATTGTCCAACATGCCGATGCCAGTCAGATAGACCGTCACAGCCTCCCCCGCGCGAGCAGGATTGTTCGACGCGTTCACGGACCCATTGGAGTTTTGGACGACGGCGCGATTCACGCCGTACTGCAGAACGCCAGGCGCGGTGGCTTGCACCATGGCTTTACGCACCGTGCCCGCCACGTCATTCAAGGTCACGACAACATCGACCTCGCCGGGCGCGATCTCGAATGGCACCTGGCCATTGATCTGTCCCGCGCTGACGAAGTACACCGGCACGGCTTGCCCATTTACCGTCACCTGCACGCCGCGTAACGACGTTGGCCACGGCACAACATTTGCAGTCTCGGTCGCCGAAGCAAGATTCGTACCGTAGACGCTGAACAGTCCGCCCG
>DASRHX010000766.1:0-3273 GCA_035650295.1 Bryobacteraceae bacterium
AAAGGCGCAGCGCCTCTCTCCGCTGCCAGGGCAGGCCTAACATCAGGACGATGCCAGCGAGAATTCCTGCAGATGCGCAAATGCACAACTGCAACACCAACGAACAATCTGAGGGGAGGACTCGCCTGGTCAAATATGTCACGCCCAACACGACGCCCCAGTTCGGCAGATACTTTAATGCGACAGCCCAAAGATCGGCAGTGGTTACAGGGCCGCGTCGTCCCACGATGTAAAATTGCACCGGAAGACGGACCAGAAGACCGACACATGAAAGCGCTGCCGCCACACCGACAGGCCCAAAGGGAAGACCAGCGATAACCGACGCCAGCGTAGCAATCGAAAGAATCAATCCCGCGGTCATGATGTCTTTGCCGCGGCCCTGGGTATTCAGCAACCACATGACCGCGTAATAGAGCGGGAAGTAAAGGGCGGCAATCGTGAACCACGCAAAAATCGGGACCACTTGTTCCCATTTCGGCCCAAGCAACACGAGAACCAGCGGACGACTTAAAGCCAGGAATAAGCCGGCGGCCGGAAAACTGAGCAATGCAACGGCTCCATATACCTGCAGGAATGTTCGCCGATACCTGGCCGGATCGCCCTGCAGTCGGGACAACACCGGGGTGAAAACCGCTTCAAGGGGCATGACCAATTGTTCAACCGGGCGCATGAACAAGACGGCTGCCCTCGAATACAATCCCACCGCGTCTGCGCCATACCATCGGCCCACCAGTAAGTTGTCGCTGACGCTCGCGATGCGGCGAAACACGCTGGCGACGGTCAGACTCGCGCCGAATCGGAGCAGCGAGACCGTGCCAGTGCCACGCGTTGGCCGCTGTGGACGCCAACCCGAAGTCCAAAGCGTCAAAACCAACTCCGCCAGCCCGATGGACAACTGCATCCCTACCAGGGACCAGTATTTCAACTTCATGCAGGCCATTACAATGCCGACCAGCAATCCGATTGTGACCGAACTGATGTCGATGAGGGCGATGGCCTTGAAACGCAGTTGCCGGTTGAGCAACGCCTGGTGCTGCACAACCGCACCGCTAACAGCGAATGCACTGGCCAGAGCCAAAGTGACAGCCACCAATCGTGGGTCTCGGTAGAACCAGGCAACTACGGGCGCGAGAGCAGCCACGATCAAGCTGAGCGCGGCGCTCACTCCGACGTTGATCCAGAACAAGTTCGAAACCTGAGCATGCGTGATTTCGGCTCTTTGGACGGTCGCCGTTGAAAGGCCGGCGTCTTTGAAAATCAGGAGGAAACCAGTGACCGTAGTCACCATCGCCACCAACCCAAAATCCTCAGGCGTGAGCAATCTCGCCATCACGACCGCTGTGATCAAATGCAGCCCAAACTTGCTTGCCTGCGCCGCAGTCGTTACCAATGTCCCGGACACGGCACGCTTGCGAAGATCGCCCAGCAAATGGTCGGTGCGAAAATGCCGGTCGCATCCGTCCTGTTCAGTTTTGGAGGGACCAGGTTGGCTTACCACCGTGGCCGGATTTAAAGGAAGCTCCATCGCGTTTTTGAGTATGAGGCCGCTTAAGCTTTAACGCGTCGATCGACGTACCAGTCCATCGCCGCTTCGAGGCCGGCCCTCAGGTCGACTTCCGGGGCATACCCCAGCATTCCGACGATACGCGAAATGTCTGCCTGGGAAGTCCGCACGTCACCGGGCCGAAAATCGCGGTGCTTCGGCTGCGCACACTTCAAACGCGGAAAACGGGCGACCAGCTTTTCACGAAGGCACCCAAACAATTCGTTGAGCGTGGTCTGTTGCCCGAGTGCGACGTTGTAAACCTGGTTTGCCGCTTCGGGCGATTTCGCCGTCGCCGCGAGGATGTTTGCCTGCACCACGTTGGCAACGTGACAAAAGTCTCGCGTCGTCTCGCCGTCGCCATTGATGAATACTTCTTCGCCTCGGATCATCGACTCCACCCACTTCGGAATCACCGCCGCGTACGCTCCTTCAGGGTCCTGGCGCGCGCCAAAGATATTAAAGTAGCGCAGTCCGACGCTTTGGAGGCCGTAACAACGATGGAAGTTCAACGCGTAGAGTTCGTTCATGTACTTGCTCACCGCGTACGGCGAAAGCAGGTTCCCGATGCGAGCCTCAACCTTGCAGGGCGCTTCATCGTCACCGTAGACGGCGCTGCTCGAGGCATAGACCACTCGGCGCACCCTCTGGTCTCGGGCGGCGCACAGGATATTCATGAAACCGGTCACGTTGATGCGATGCGTCGCCTGTGGATCCTTGATGGACGCGGGCACCGATCCGAGCGCGGCGTGATGCAACACGTAATCGACATGGGACACCTGCTGGCACGTGTTGAAATCGCAAATGTCTCCCTCGACAAACTGAAAGCGCTTCCACTGCTCGGCGGCAACCGTTGCACGGACATGGTCAAGATTCGCGCGATGGCCTGTGGCAAGATTATCCAACCCAACGACCGTCTGGTCGAGACGCAGCAACGTCTCAGTGAGATGCGAACCAATGAAGCCTGCGGCCCCGGTGACCAGCCACTTCGCCGGTGACCGCCGGAGATTCTCTTGTGCAATGATAGAAGACATTAAGCAAACACCCACTTGTAAGTCACATCGAACACCTGCGCCGTCTGCCGCAGCTTTTCAATGACCACCGTTCCCAGCCAGGTGAGAACCAGCGTGACCAGCGTCATAATGATCAGGGATGCCATCGGCTCTGCCACCGGCAATAACGCGCGCAGGAACTGGAGCACGATGAGCTGAAAAATGTACCCGAACAGGGAATACCGTCCGAGCAGCACGCATTGCCGGTAAGCAAATCCCGCTTGTGAAAACATCAGCGCGACTCCAAAAAGGATGGAAAGGCTTAACAGAGTTCCCGCGAGTTGCACCGGATAGATCTCGCCCAGGAAATAGCTGCACAACCTGTAGACGGCGTAAACGGGCAGAAGGAATATCCATTTGCGGGCGAACCACTCCAACTTACTTAGCGGTATCATCCCCAGGGCCATCCCGACAATTCCGAACGTAACCATGGCGATATAATAATTCAAATTTCGATTCCATTCGAAAAAGCAGCACGCCGCCACGAGGATTGTTGCCAGGACAGGCAGCAACCACGGCTTTACCGAATATAACAGCACGAGGGGCGAAGCGACGAGCAAGACATACGCAATCGAGAGGAGGATAGCGGACGAAGCCACGCGCTCCGACGGAGCGAAAAAGATCTCGTACCACCTCCCTGCAAGTTCCCTCAGAGCCGGGACAGCCTGTCCATTTCCG
>DASRHX010000767.1:0-3048 GCA_035650295.1 Bryobacteraceae bacterium
TCCGCTCTTAGCGGGCGTGGCCGCTTCAACTGCGGGTGGCGGCGCGGGCGCTGGTGCCGCTTCCGCGCGCAGTACCGGTTCCGGAGCAGCGGGTGGCGGGTACGATTGCGGGGTAAACGCTCGCTGCTCCCCTGATGGCTGAGTCTCCGTCATAGGCGTCGATTTCAGTTCGGGCACAGTCTCCGATTCGATCGTAGGTACCGGCTTCTGAGTTTCGCGGGCGATCTTTGCCGAAAGGCCCTTCGGATAGGCGAACTCCTGTCCAAAGTTGTCACCAGGGTAAAACCATGCCCGCAGCGCGATTGGATTGCCGGAGGGCGTTTCCCAATATTGGAACTGGGTTTTGCCGGTCGGTTCTAACCTGTAGTTCGGAATCGCCAAAATTGTCGTGAGCACCACATCTTCCCGTTCGTTGGTGATCTGAACGATATGGCGATTCGAGAGCGAGTCCACTAGTTTCATCACATATTTACCAGGCGTCAGCGTGGCACCTGGAACCAGGACGGTTTCGTTGACAGTGAGAATTGTCTTTTTGTTCCACGCGTCCGCAACGCAGAGCGTGGTAGCCATAAGAAGTCCCGCGGTAATCGCAGTAAACTTACATAACATAACTACCTCCATCTGGACCCTGTCGTCCGCTTAAAGACGTGCATTTTGTTAGCCATTCGAGCATGCTCAGCGGTGAGCATGCAGCGGGAAAGCCGCGGTGGGCGCGAGGTCTCTCACAATATTTGGACGGAGAGGGGAGGCAGCGGGATGCGATCGCTCCGCCTGCGAAAGAAATCCTAGGCATTGACGGAATTCTCCGGGATGAATCGGCAGACGGAGCGAGTGATAGCACGCCTCCAGTTCTCGATCCGGCAGAGTGTCACGGAAGCCCATGCACGCCACCAGCGGCACACGGTACCACGCCGCTGCGAGACGCACTTGCTTTACGTGGAATCTTTCGTCTCGCGTGTTCACAAAAACCGCCTTCACGGACGAACAACGGCATACTTCGATCATGCGGCCAAGGTCCGGCACGCTCTCAATGCGCCATTCGAATTGGCGCGCTACGGGATCGATCACCCGCCGGTTGTCGGAAAAGTCGCCGAGCAGGACAATAGCTCGTTGGTTCACCATCCTCATCCGAAAAGCAATTCAACGACCAGTCTCGGGTCACTACAAGAGGCCACCGGTAAATACCCGGTGGCCTTCCGAATCGCCGATACGCGACTTGGCGCATCGAACGATATCTATTTTGCGAGTGCGCGAACGCCGGCAAGAATCCCACTCAATCCGAGCACGGCAGGGACTGCCGCCACTCTTGCCAAAGGCCGAAAGCCCCTAGGCTTCGGCGGCGCCGAGTAAGTGTAGTCGTCGATGCTCCGTACGCCAGGTATGGATGCGAGTTCGGCAACGACTTTTTCGAACCCCGCCTCTTTCAAGTGGCCGTAGAGCGCTATGTGTCCTCTGTGAACGTCCACTCGCACCTTACGTGCCTCTTGAGTCAGATGGCCCAGTTTTGCGCGAACCCGCCCAGCCAGTTGCGCATCCGGAACCTCCGTCTCGCATCGCAAGAACTTACCCCGGGCGCCGAACACAAGGCCCTTGGCCCTGTGCCCGGCGTCCTCCAGGTGCTTGCTCACCACCGTCGCCGTCGAGCGAAAAGCGCTGGACATCTGGTGGCGTAACTGGTTCCGGCGTGCGCGGCCCCGGTGTGGGTCGCAGAGAAACATCGCGCCGGCGCCGATGCCCGCGCCTACACCCGCGGTCAGCAGATAACCGGCTACGGTCTTCCATCCCTGGCCATTCGGTTGGCAGGATCTCGCTTCATTCTTCTCCACGAGACACCTCCTATCACCCTAATCGTTAGCTTGCTTTCGCCTTCGGAGCATCCTGAATGAGGATTTCCTTGGCGGCCGGCTTCTTCTCCTGCACTGGAACCGTGATCTCGAGCATTCCATTGTTAAATTGCGCCGCCGCTTGCTCGATCTTCGCGCCCTCCGGCAGCGGCACCGAGCGCATGAACTTTCCGTACGACCGCTCCGAGTGATAGTAGCCTTCTCGCTTCTCCTCGGACTCTTGCTTACGCTCACCTTCCAAGGTCAAGACATCGTCGGTGACGTTGACCTTGATGTCCTCTTTCTTCACACCTGGCAGTTCGGCGGTCACCATGAGCTTGCCGTCCTTCTGCTTGATCTCCACCGCCGGCCGCCATGTTTCCATCGCTGCACCACCAAAGTTCGACCCGAACATCTGGTCCATGTCTTCGGTGAATTGCCGCATGAGGGCAAATGGATTTAGATTGAACAGACTTCCACGAAAGAGTGGGGCGTCCCAAGCCATTCGCGGCGTCATCTCCTTTCTTTCCGGTTTCGATTGCTTCGTCACACTTACTTCAGCCATGGTCTTTCTCCTTCCCGATCTCATGTGGTTACTGGTTAGCTGGCGGCGGCCATTGCCTTCGGCGCCGCCACCTTACTCGTGTGAGGCTCGCTCAAGGTTCGGAGCGTGTTCAACACGTCTTTCGCGGCAATGCGGCCGTGCGTGCCATCAGTTGCCATTGCTATGTCGCTTAGGGCGAGAATGCCTTCGAGTTGTCCGTCGAGGCCCACGACGGGCAACCGTCGTACCCTGGCTCGCTCCATCGACGCCATCGCGGAGTGGATATCGTCGGTGGGCAGACAGGTTTCCACGCGATGCGTCGCCACTTCACCCGCCGTCAACTCGCACGCGCGCTTGCCCCGCGTGCCAATGGCGATACAGATGTCGCGGTCCGTCACAATGCCGGCAAGCTTCCCGTCACGGACAACGGGCAGGGCGCCGCAATCCGTCTTCCACATCAGTTTGGTGGCCTCGGCCAGATTCGTTTCCGGCTTACAGAACACCGGATTTCCGGTCATCACGTCTCTCACTCGCATTCCGCACCTCCTACATATCCGGCATTTCCGTGGCGTGTCCTACGGATGGTTTTGGTTCTGGAATCGCCGTCAAGGTGGCGTCCGCTAGAAGCAGGACGCTGGCCACGGAAACGGCGTTCTCCAATGCAATGCGAACCACCTTTGT
>DASRHX010000768.1:0-4614 GCA_035650295.1 Bryobacteraceae bacterium
GTCGATCAGCACGATAATTGGCTTCTCATACGCGAGTGGTGTACCGTCGGCGCGCAGGACCGGCTGCCGCATCAGGCTCGAGGTACAGATAGGCAACGGCTTCGTCACTATTTTTCCCTCCCTGTTGGCCGCCAGCATCTCTTTGAATAGCAGTTCGTATTGCGCGACTACTTCCGGAGGTTGGTTGGTCGCCACGGCGTTGATCATCGCGTTATAGAAGCCGAGGACCCGTAACCAGAATGCTCGCAATTCAAAACCGGTCACCCGGAACTCGTACGGCGTTAGCCGCTGAGCGATCTCCTCGCCGAAACACAAATTCCCGCCTGTATTCCTCATCTCGTCGACGATCAGTCCGTCCGTGTTTTCGTTCATGAACGTTACTTCCGTCTCGAACTGGCGCAGCGCCGTCGGCCGTGATGGCGGCGAATAGTTTGGAATGCGGATATACCCGATCCTGTAGGTCCCAAACTGGAACACGCCCGAATAAAAGAAATCCGTCGCCACTCCACCCAACCTGCGAGTGAATCCCGAAGTCAGGCCTCCCAGGAAAATCGGATTCCGCGCCCCATAGCCATTGACGGCATCTTGGTCCGGCAAGGGCGCTGCTGAAGTCTGCAGTTCCTCCAGCGGATCGACCGATTCGATCGCTGTGCGCACCTGAGCGGCTGCGAGCCTTGGCGAAGGCGCCGGGCCCACGGCAACTGGCGTCCCGGTTTTCGTCCAGGGGATGGAGTACGTCTCCTCAGCGCCGCTTTGCCGTTTGATGATGATGGTGGCCGTCTCGCCCAGGTCCGGCGCGTGCGGGAACCGCGACTGTGCCCGCGACGTCAATCGCTGCGCTCCCTGGCGCAGGGCTGCCCTGGGATTGCCTTGGGGGACGTATTTCGCCAGCTTCGCGGCGAGCGCCATGGCATCCTCTCCGTCGATGGAAACGAGTTGATCGCCAATCCCGAACGGATACCGCGCCGTGGGCAGCAGCCCCCGGTTGATGGTGTCGATGAGCGCGACGCCGTCGTATATATCCACTCCGAACCCCAACTGCGCCGCAAAGTCCGAAGGCAATGAGAAAAAAACGTGCGAGTCGTTCAAGCCGGATATGAATTCGACACAGACCTCATAGAAATCCAGGTCCGTCTTCGTTGCGGCTACCTTGGCCAGCCAAGGTTGTTGATCCAGCGCGTCGAACCCGAACAACTGCTTCTTCCACGCCAGCGGTGCATAGTGAGTTTGATAAAGGCTCACCAGGTACCGGAAATCCGCCTCTTTCTGAGCGGGCGTCAGGTTTTGGGCGGGTGCGGACGAGATCAAAAGCGCGAGAGAGAGGAGTAGTTTTCTCATGTTCGTCACCTCAGTTGCCCCTTTGGATATGGCTATACATAGCGTGAAGAAAGGCCTCGACAAAAGGCGCCCCGCTGAGTTGGAGGTTCTCGCGCCTCATATAGTCGTACTCAATATCTGGCCGCACGCCGACGTTTTCCACGTAACGCGTCACGGGAAAGTCAGGTGTCACTACATCCTGCCCGCGGTGCATCAGAGACTCGGTAAGCGAGGTGGTTCCCTGGGAGTAGCTTCCGGCTTGCCAGTTCGTAACGTTGCCGCCGGCGCCCATCGTGCGCCAACCAAACAGCGGCCCTCTTTGGTTGTCCTGGATCGTCGCTGCGAAATAATCCCCCCCGGACGCCGACATCTCATCCACCAGAAGCATGAGCGGTTTTCGATACGCGATCACCGCCCCCCTTGCATCCATGGCAGGATTGCGCTCAATCGTCACATCATCCAACGGAATCGGCCCTGTCCGGCCGCGAAACTCGCTGTTTGCCGTAACGATCTGTCTCTTCAGCTCTCCCAGCAGCGTGATGATGTGCTCGGGAGCACCCTGCGCCTTCGCGGACTCCAAGGCGCTCGAGATCTGAAGCACCCAATTGGAAGTCGCTCTTACTTCAAATCCTAGCGAATTCCATTTGTACGGGATCACCAACGCCAGCAATTGATTGGTATAGCCTACTGATCCGCCCGGGTTCCGCATCACGTCCACGATGAGCCCGTCTGTATTGGCTTGGAAGTAGGCGATCTCTTGCGCAAATTGCGCCAACGCGGCCGCTGCCGAAGCGGGACCGAAGTTCGGGATCCGGATGTACCCCATCCGATAGCCCACTTCAAACACACCTGAGTAGAAGACGTCGTCTGCCGCGCCTCCCAGCCGTCGCGTGAACCAGCTTCCCATCCCGTTCACGAACACCGGTGCCCGCGCTCCGAAATTCAGGACACTCCGATCCGGCAAGCGGCAGTTCTGTAACCGCTGGAGCACTTTCAGGTAGTCCGGCTCCTCTTCCCGCTCTTCCTCGGTGGTAGCAACGCTCGCCGCCGGATACCGTCCAACAGTCGTAAGCGGCAGGCCGGAGCGAGTCCACGGAATCCGATGCGATTCCAGCGTGCCGTCGGGCCGCCGGAACACAACCGTCGAGATCTCCGGAACTTCCGGAGCGGACGGGATAAGCTGTTGCGGCCGCGTCGTCAAAAGTTCCGCGGTGAGGCGGCGCGTGCTCTTCTCATTCGCCGCCACGGAGTAGCGGAGGTACCGGTCGACGATCAGGTTCGCATCGACGCTATCGATCGAAACGAGTTCGTAACCCGGCAGGAACGGAAACTCCGCCGCTGGCAGACGCGACCGGTTGATGAAATCGACGAGCAATCGACCCTCATAAACGTCTACGGAGAAATTCAACCGTGCCACAAAATTCGACGGCAGAATGTACACGTCATGTGCGTCGTTGAGACCGGCCACATACTCCGACATCACGTCGAAGAATTCCAGGTCGGTCTTCGTCGCCGACACCTTGGCGACCCACCGCCCGGTATCCAACAGATCGAAGTTCAGGACATCGCGCTTCCACTCGTACGGGCCATAGTTCTTGGCGTACAGGCTCGCCAGATGCTGAAAATCCGCGACCTTTTGATCCGATGTCAGTTGACCGGGCAACAGCCCAGCCAAAAGTAGAAAAGCTAAGAGCAACCGATAAGTCCGCATGCCTATCCCTTTCCTGAGCTGTACAGCCCAAGCGTCCTTCATGTGCCAGGGGAATTCTAACACCGGCGGATTTCAGCTACCCCGGCTAGATGTCTGGAATCTTGCGTGGCAGCGATGCCAAGCTGTAAGGGGTGTGGTGCTTGCGTTCAAGGTAACTGCACCTCTCAGCGAGATGATCGAAGCTGCCTCCACCGCCGAAGGGGCATTCAACCGATACGATGAATCTGTTATGGTGCGAAAACTGGATGCTGTGTATGAACAGGGAATCTTGCGTCCACTTGAGCCTCTTGCCTGCCCGGGCACCAGCGCGTCCGCCTGACGCTTGAGGAGGGGCCCACGCATTCCTGGCATCCTCCCGCAACCAGTGGATACAGTTAAGAAAGGTATCACGCCATTCTGGCTGGAGGTCCAGCAAAGGTGAAGATGCTCGGCGAGAGAACTCGGCTTGCAGCTACGGATCTCAGCAATCACTTGCTATGCGAACACATCACTTCGCGAGACCTCGCGGTAGCACGGGGTGAATGTGAAGCTCCCCCCGTCGAGGCTCCCCATTTGGTCGTGATTCAGCAGCGAGGTCTCGATCATGAGAAGAGATACATCAGCCATCTAATGGATCAGGGTCTCTCGATAGCTGACCTGCGAGAGGGTTACACGGATGCAGGCGCGGTGATCGCGACGCGGGAGGCCATGAACGCTGGCATCGAAATCATCGTTCAAGCGGCCCTGCAAACTGAAGAGTGGTTCGGGCGGCCCGACATCCTGCGGCGCACCGACGCTCCGAGTAAGATCGGTGCCTGGTCGTATGAGCCTTACGACTGCAAATTAGCCATAGAAACGAAATCAGCGACGATCTTGCAGCTATCCCACTATGCGGCGCTTTTGGAGCACACACAGGGGCTTCTGCCGGATCGAATACACGTCGTTCCGCCATCCGAAGATTTTGCCGTCGAGACGCATCGTGTACTTGATTACGCCGCCTACTATCGTGCAGTTCGATCCCGGCTCACATCGGCGGTAGACAAACGGCCAGAGACGTATCCGGAACCGTCTGATCACTGTAGCGTTTGCCGGTGGTGGACCGAGTGTGACCGCAGTTGGCGCAGGGACGATCATTTGTCATTAACGGCAGGGATCAGTCGACTGCAACGGAAACAGCTCATCGAGTGGGAAGTCCCGACTGTTGAATCGCTGGCCCGCATGCCGATTCCTCTTACGCGCAGTCCGCTTCATGGATCAAAGGACGGTTACATTCGAATCCGGGAACAGGCTCGAGTACAGGTCGCGGGACGCCGTCAAAAGGCGCCGGTCTACGAACTGTTGCCGATCGAGACGGATCGCGGCCTATACCGTCTGCCGGAGCCATCCGCGGGCGATATCTTCTTTGATCTGGAGAGCGATCCTTTTGTGGGCGCGCAAGGCCGGGAGTATCTCTTTGCTTACACGACAGCCGGCGGAGCGTACGAACGGCGATGGGCGCTGTCGGCAGAGGAAGAGAAAGCCGCGTTCGAATGGTTCGTGGACGACGTCATGCAACGGTGGGAGACGCATCCCTCTATGCATATCTTCCACTTCAGTCACAAAGAACC
>DASRHX010000769.1:0-3698 GCA_035650295.1 Bryobacteraceae bacterium
TAAGCTCGTCGAGAGCGATGCCAAACTTTGCCACCGCTGCGATTGAGCAGACGGGTGAGAACATTCGGGCGGTCACCACCACCTTCCCGATGCCTCCGAACTTTCGCCTGTTCAAGAACTCGGCAGGCTAAACGCGCCAACGTAGGAACGCTGCGACGCCGTCCACTTCTGCCAGTTGCGCGGCGTCCTGGATGAAACTGATACGTGCGTCAGTCTGCTTGGCCTTGGTCACTAGTAGGTCAGCGATCAGCACCTGTCGAGGCTCATCGCTATCCGTGCCACCTGTGGCATCGGGAACCTCTGGCGCGAGCACGGCATCGATGGGCTCTTCTTCCGCATGGCTTTGCTCCAGGTCCGCGCTAATCAACAATTCGTCCACCTGACCATTCGCCAGCGCCTGGAGCGTCTCCTGCGGACCGACACAGGCCAGTCCGCGGGATCGAAACTCCCGGAAGAGGCGGGCGATCTTTTCGGTGTCGGTCTTCGCGTCTTCCTCGCGCATTCGTTCGAGCGTGGACTGAAAGACGTCCTGATCGGAAGCTTTCAAGTCGAGTTTCAGGACGTCCACTATTTTGTCCTGGAGATGCTTCGGCATCTCCGCCTGGAGCTTCGGGATCATCTGCGGATCTCCGGCCAGGATCACGTGCTTGATGTTCTCCTCCCGCACGATGCGGTCCAGTGTGTCGATGACTTCCTTGGCGTGGCTCTGCTGCGCGTTCTGCACGCGGCGCTGATAGCGGGCTTGCGACCAGCCTCCCACTTTCACGCGCTGGACCTTCTTGCCCTTCACCTGCTCGGTTTCCAAGGTCTCTCCGAGTCCGAAGATGAAGACGCGGGCCGAGTTCGCGTCTGTCAGCACCGCGGCGTAGCGCGGATACTCGTCATTCAGCCGCGTGAGATGGTACAAGTGCGGCTGGTGGTAGATGTACAGTCGGTGTTCGTCAACAGGTGCGTTGAGCTGAATCGTCTCGAACAGATCGCAGCCTGAGCACGCGAAGATTGCCACGCCATTGGCCGCCGCCTGCACTTCATCAGCAAGGAAGCCGGTGATCCGCTCGACGTCAGCCTCCAGGCTTTGGCGCTCCGGTGAACTCGCGGGAAAGGTCTTGATCCGCGATGTCAGCTCTTTCCGCAGAAATTGATCGTAGTTGTCGCGCCCATGTTTGTCGGGCTGCAAATTCAAATAGAGACTCACCACTGGGAGCGAGGTGGGCTCGTAGGCCAGCAGGCGATCGAGATGCTCGTCGATCGCGCTCGCCAGTTGCGGCTGTTCCAAGGGCGTTGTCGTCGAAGCCATGCGGATGACGATAAGCAATCGGTATGCCACGGCGTAAGTAGTTGAAGCTCAACATAGCTACTTCGTGGTGCTGTACTTTCTTCCGGTGTGGAGACGGTAAGCTCGTATTTGCGCTACGACATAATGATTCTAAGACCCCGCGGCCGCGGGACTCATGTGTGCGGCCGAGCCGGCCAGCGCGGTAGACCCTCCTGGTGCTGGAGCACCCGGACTCCCGCCGAAGAAGATCCTCCTCTCTTCAGGAACTTTTATGCGGGCCCGGAGAACCAAACGTCTGCCAATCCGCACTTCGCAAGATCAGCGTTGGCTCGGTGTTGGCCGCGAGAGTCAAAATACATATCCTCTGTATGTCGCCGACGAAAATCCTACTGCAGTGTGGAGCCCCGACGGCCTCCTTAAAGGGGCTGTTCTTTCTCGTGTCCTTCGCGTGCGATCTCCGTCCCCGGATCTGCGGAGTTGCCGTTTTTGGCAAGCTCGATTTTCTCGCGCGCCTCCACGATGTCAGCCTTTGTCGCATGGGGGCGCTCGTGGTCCTGCTTGACCTCGGGCTCGTAACTCAGCTCGACAACGACGGGAAAATGGTCCGAATCGGTTCGCCGCAGCCGCCGTAATTCGACCAGCCGAAATGCCCGCGAATGAAACACATGATCGAGCGGCCAGCGGAAGAGGAAATATTTCGCATGAAACGTGTTGCAGAACATCCTGCCGATTCGGGGATCGAGCATGCCGCTGATCCGGAGAAACAGCCGCGTCGTATGTGACCACGCAACGTCGTTCAAATCGCCGGTGACCATCACGGCTCGAGGCAGATCCTTAACCTCTTTAGCCACGAGGATCAGCTCCGCGTCCCGGGTCTCGGTATCTACGCCGATATGCGGCGGCCGCGGGTGAATGGAGTGGAGTTCGAATTCATCCTCGTTGCGCAGCTTGACAATGGCCGTGAACGATGGAATGCCATTCTCGACACGGAACCGGATCTGCTCGTTCGATAGCGGCAGCTTGGAGTAGAGCAGCATGCCGTACGTATTCTCGAGAGGGCATTTGATGCTGAACGGATAGTCACATTCAATTTGCCTCAGGGTCTGCTCCCAATAGGCGCCAGGCTCCGCAAGAATGACAATATCCGGCTTCTCTTCACGAATTAACTCCAGATACTGATCGACATTACGATTTGTCATCAGCACATTGCCGATGAGTACGCGAACACGCCGCTCCGGATCCTGCGTCGCGGATGCGAGCGACTGGATCTTTCGCAATTTCGTATAGCGTGACAGCTCCCAGGCTTGATATGCCGTGCAGAAGGACATGAGCACGAGCGTTCCAACGTGCAGTGAACTCGAACCATCGAACTTCCACGCCAGGGCGGCGACGGCTGCGATGGCGATGACCGTAATTTGCGATCGTGGAAAGTCGAAGAGGCGCATCCACCACGCTGGACGACGAATGAATGGCAGCACCGTCGCGACGATCAGTACCCCGGAGACAGCGATCAGCCAATTCATGCACCTATTCTGCACGAGGACGTGGCAGCTTATTTCTCATCAATGGCGACCCAAGCCGACTACATACTGTTGCGCCTGGAGAGTCGGGTTATCGTAAACTACGTTTCAAACACAGACTTGATCACGGTGCGGCGGTGAACCGACTTCCGCATTCTGTTCAAAAGTTTCCTTTTACCGCCCCCAAAAAGCGAAGTCCACCGCCGTAGCGTCGCTAATGTTGTTCGATTTCGCGAATCTCAGCACCAGCGAGCCGCGAGAACGCCGACTTTAAGGGCGTCCTGAAACTCCGGCGAGCCGGCAAACGAAAGCAACCCGATGGCCACACTCATGGTGAACCCAATTCCGCAAAGAAAAGAATAGATACGCCGAACAGCTGTTGTGGCGCGGTCGTTCCGATGATGCCAAGGTAGGGGTATGCGGCAGAACCCCGGCAGATGTCCGGCGTTATGTATTACTGTTGTCGCGCTACTCAGGTGTTCTCGGGAGGAACCAGACCCGACAACATTCGGAAGTGCTCAGACTCGATTAAAGCCCGCTGAAAAGCCGCTTGGCCCAACCGTGGAACGTAGTGTGTATGCGCCCGTCTACTCCAGCCTTTACGTGGGCATCAAACATCAGATGGTTGAGTTATCAGCTACCGCGAGCATCCGGAACGTCAGCTCACAGCACCCGTTGGTCCTCAATTTCGTCCGCTACTACGACTCGGCGGGCATAAAGGTTCGGGATTACATCGACGGGCCTTCACAGCTTCACCATTAGCAACCGAGTTTGTAATTCAAAGAGAGGATGCGGCTGGTGGACCGGGAACAAACTTCCTTGTACAGTGGTCGGGTTCCGCCGACATGGACGAACCGATCCTGGACGCAGTTATGTTGGGCCAGAGCGGATCTGTGGGGGTC
>DASRHX010000770.1:0-4069 GCA_035650295.1 Bryobacteraceae bacterium
GACTTCATGATGTACTACCAGACATTGCAGGCTCAGATGGACGAAGTCCGCACACATGGCAAAGACCGCATTGAGACGCTTCTCGACGACAAGCAGCGCGCAAAATTCAACAAGATGTTGAACGAATTGCAGACCAAGCGAATTCACTAGGCTCAAAGGAGCTCGGTTTCTCGCGTAAATCGATACGGGGTTCGAACAAATCGAAGCCTCCGGGCGCGATCAAGGGTGAGACCACTTCTGTGCGGACGGTCAATTCCTTTCCATCCTTCGATAACGTCCATCGCTCCCTGGTCCGTACTTGAACCGTCTGATTCGCACCCTGTGGACGCATGGTAATCGATGTTTCAAGCAGCAGTGTCTTTCCCTTCAATCGAGCGTTGCATGTGCCCCTCATGCCACCAGGACTAATGTATGCTGCTTCGGCACCGTCGAGCGTAGCTTTGTAGCGATCCGGCTTGCCTTCGGTAGTCCTCGTAATTTCGACCGCCAAATCATTTTGGATCACCTGAAGCGTTTGAGACGGGGTCTTGTACGATTTCGCCGCGCCCCTCACGCGAGCTAGCGTATACCTACCACTGAAGTCTAAGGGTTCTGCCGCCAGTAGATCAGGTGCTGGCATCATACACATCGTAATTAACAGGATTTCAGTCGAGCCAATCCACACGGTCTTCATCATGATTTACTCACCAATGTCCAGTCTTCCACACCCACCTTCTTTGACCACGCCGCCCACTTTGCGGCGAGTTCGCTTGTCTTGGCGGGCTGGCGCGTAGCGAGGTCGGTGAGTTCTGTGCGATCGGCGTCGAGGTCGTAAAGTTCCCATTCGCCGGGGAACTTGGAGACGAGCTTCCATTTGCCTTGGCGAACGGCGCGGTTGCCTTCGTGTTCCCAATAAATCTCGCTGTGAGCCTGGCGTTGCTTGCCTTCGAGGATGGGGCGTAGCGATTTACCTTCGAGGGACGTGATGGCATTGCCGTTGAAAGTTGCGGGATAAGTTGCGCCGCCCACGTCGGCCGCAGTGGCCATAAGGTCGATCAGGTGGCCCGGCTGCGACGTGAGACTACCACCCTTCTTGATTACGCTCGGCCAATGCGCGATGAGCGGGGTGGAGATGCCGCCTTCGTGGACCCAGTGCTTGTAGCGGCGGAAGGGCGTGTTCGATGCGTTGGCCCATGCGATGCCGTAGCTCTGGTAGTCGTCATCGCGGCCCGGCATGATCGATGGATTGTTTCCACGGCGCACGGGGCGGCCGTCACGAGTCTTGTCGGGGATGTGGCGGCCGGTGGATTTTTCGGAGAGAACCTCGGCGCAACCTCCGTTGTCGGCGAGCATGAGTAGAAGCGTGTTGTCGAGTTGGCCGGTCTTCTTAAGCGAGGCGACAATGCGGCCGACGTTCTGGTCCATGCGGTCGATCATTGCCGCATAGACAGCCATGCGGCGCATCTCCCACTCCTTGTTCGGCGCGTCTTTCCAGGTGGCCACATCCGCATCGCGCGTAGTGAGCGGCCACTTCTTGTCGACCAGGCCCAACTGAATCTGGCGGCGGTGGCGCTCCTCGCGTAGCGCATCCCAGCCATCCTTGTAGCGAGTCTTGTAGCGGTCGATGTCCTCTTCGAGCGCATGCATGGGCCAGTGCGGTGAAGTGAACGCGACGTAGCCGAAGAAAGGCTTGTTTAGCGCCGCTGCGTCTTCGATGAAGCGCGAGGCGTTCTCGCCGATGGCGTTGGTGTAGTAAAAGTTCCTGCCTTCTGGTTGAATGTATTCGTTGTCGCGCGAGAGAGTTGCGGGATCATAGAAGCTTCCCGCGCCGTGGATAGTGCCGAAGAACTTATCGAATCCGCGCTGGCGGGGCCAGTTGTGCTTGGACTGGGTGACGGGAGTGACGTGCCACTTCCCGGACATCCACGTGTGATAGCCGCCCGAGCGCATTACTTCGGCGATGGTGACCGCATTCGCGCTCAGATCGCCCTTGTATGCGGGAAACTTGCGGTCCTCCACCATGTGGCCGACTGCGGCCTGGTGCGGATAGAGGCCCGTGAGCAGGGAGGCGCGCGTAGGGCAGCAGCGGGCGCAATTGTAGAACTGCGTGAAGCGTATGCCCGAGCGGGCGAGCGAATCGATATTTGGTGTGCGGATCTCGCTGCCGTAACAGCCAAGGTCGCTGAAGCCCATATCGTCGGCCATCATGATGATGACGTTAGGACGCGATGCGGGCGGTGCCGCGGGCAACGCAGCGGCGGCTAGCGATGTGAGGAATGAGCGCCTGTTGATCATTGCTTCGCATTCTACGGGATTATAATTGTGCCCGTAAGGAGTTCCTCACCTATGTCCGCAAGCCGCCGTGATGTTCTCAAGACTGTAGCCGCCGCGCCGCTTTTCGTTCCCGCCTCCGCCTTTGGCGCCAACGACCGAATCAACTACGCGATCATCGCCACTGGAGGCCGTGGGCGCTACCTCATGACCAAGTTCAAAGCGCTTGGCGCCGAGTGCACGGCAATGTGCGACGTATATGAGCCGAATCTCGACGAGGCCGCGAAGATCGCGCCGGGAGCGAAGCGGTATCTGGATTACGAAGAGTTGCTCGCTGCGCACAAGGACCTTGACGCAGTGGCTCTGGCCGGGCCCGATCATCACCACTGGCCCATGTTGAAGGCGGCGTTGAAGGCGAAGAAGGACGCCTACGCGGAAAAGCCGCTATCGCACACGCTTGGGCAGAGCAATGAGATGGTCGCCGCTGTGAAGGCGTCGAAACAGATCGTGCAGGTGGGCATGCAGCGCCGCAGCGCGCCGGCCATTCACAAGGCGAAGAAGCTGGTGGACGAAGGCGTGCTGGGCCGCGTCACGGTGGTGAAACCGCAATGGCACTGGAATATTTCAAAGGAGCTGGACAACTCGCCTCTTCCGGGCAAGCTCGATTGGAAACGCTTCCTGGGCACGGCGAAACAGAGACCCGTAGAGCCGATGCGTTTCCGGCGGTGGCGGTATTTCCTCGACTACGCCGGCGGCAATATGACCGATCAGGGCACGCATCTGATGGACGTTGTGCAATGGTTTACAGGCAACGGCGCGCCGCTTTCCGCCGTGGCGCAAGGCTATGTGGCAAAAATGAAGGGCGCCGAGCATCCCGATGTGTTCAGCGCGGTGTTTGAATATCCAGGGTTAATCGTGAACTGGACGCTCGACTACGCCAACTCATATCAGAACGGCTGGTCAATCTCGTTCCATGGCGACAAGGCAACGATGATTCTCGACGAGGCGGGCTACCGCGTGTATGCCGAGCCGTGGAAGAAGGACGCCGCGCCCATTTTCGAAGAACAGGCTCCGGTGCCCGTGGAAGCGCACATTCAGAACTTTCTCGATTGCATCAAGTCGCGCAAGCAGCCGAACGCGACAGTCGAGATTGCCGCGGCGGCCGTGGCTGGACCGCACCTGGCGAACCTGGCGATGTTCCAGGGCCGGAAGGTGCGGCTAGAGAACGGCGTGCAAGTGAGCGGCTGACGGCCGGTCAGCGATTTTGCGTGGCGGGGTTGGCTTCCGCGGCCGGTTGCTGAATATCCGTGATGGGCGCCTCGCGGTGCAACGAGAAGTACACAGTCAACAGGGTCACCAGAGCCAGGCCCAGCATCGAGAGCAACCAGATCATCCGGCTCACCAACCGTATGGGCGCGAATGCTTCGCGCGTGTCCTGTGTGACCAGAACGGTCCAGCCGAGCGCGGGATAGCTGGTCTTTAGCCCCGCATCGGCGTAAGCAACCAGTGTCCGTACAGGGCCGCTGAGATCCACGGTCACGTAACCGCTCCCCCTCGACCGGGCCCCGGCTTCTGAATCGACAAGCGCGGAATACGCCTCCGACTTATGTTTCATCGCCGGCGTGGCATCGGGACCGGCGATGATGGTGCCGTCTTCCTTCACCAGGAGCGTCCGGCCGGAACCGCCCAACTGCACCCGGTTGACGATGGGCGTCAGGCTGCTCACGTTCACCAGCGCATCCATCGTGCCAATGAAGCGGTTCGTTTCAGGCTCTACAATGGGCAACCCGATCCCGATGTAGTGGGCGTGCGTCGCCTC
>DASRHX010000771.1:0-3502 GCA_035650295.1 Bryobacteraceae bacterium
TTCGCGTCGATCTCTTCCCGCGTCAGCGGCGGCCGCGTCGTGTTGCGCCCCGTCGGATCGCCGATCAACCCCGTCATATCGCCAATCAGAAAAATGACGTGATGTCCCAGGTCCTGGAAGTGCTTCATCTTCCTGAGCAGCACCGTGTGCCCCAAATGCAAATCCGGCGCCGTCGGATCGAACCCCGCCTTCACGCGCAGCGGCACACCCGTCGCCTGAGCCTTCTTCAATCGCTCGCGCAAATCCTCTTCGCGAATGAGCTCGGCAAGGCCCTTTTTCAAATGGTCGATCTGTTCTTCTACGGGGAGCGCAACCACCCTACCATTGTATGTGGGTAACGTCTGCTAGCCTGAAACCATGACGTCGCTGCTCGAACAAGCTCTCCAAAAAGTCGGCACCCTGCCCGCCGACGAGCAGGACGCCATAGCCTCGCAAATCCTCGACACGATCGCCGACGAAGAATCCTGGAAGCGCCGCTTCTCCGAAAAACGCGCCATCCTCCGCCGCCTCGCCGACGAGGCCCTCGCCGAAGACGCCCGTGGCGAAACGCGCCCGCTCGACGAACTCCTGTGATCGAATCCCGCACGACTCGCCGTTTCTGGCGTCTGTTCGCAAGCCTGCCCGACGACGTCCAACTCGAAGCCAAACAAGCCTATCGATACTTTCGAAGTGATCCTTCGCACCCAAGCCTTTACTTCAAGAAGCTCGAGGGTATGGATGACGTCTACTCCGCACGAATCGGCCTAAATCATCGAGCGCTGGCCGTCAAGAACGGCAATCGCGTCGTTTGGTATTGGATAGGGAATCACGCCGAATACGACCGCCTTGTCTGACCGGCTTATTCCCTTATAACTTAAACCTGCACACAATCCCCACATCGTCGCAGTACCACATCCAGCCTTCCCAAATCGTCATCCCATGCGGAAGCGGATCGTTGTCGGCGAGTTGAATCTTCTCCACCATCGCACCGGTTTCCGGATCGTGCTTGAAGAATGCATTTAGGTTGGAATCGGTCACCCACAGATACTTACCTTCCCAGCCGATCCCATGCGGCCGGTTTCCCGCCGTCGGGAATTTCGTCTCCACCACCCAGGTCTTGGGATCGATCCGGTACACCTCGCGCGACGGCGGCACGGTGAACCACAACTTACCGTCCCGCCACTCCTGCCCATGGGCCCCCGTTCCTGGCGCCGTAGAACTTACTTGGCCCATCTGAAAACCACCCACGCGCTTGGGCGCGTCCGGCTTCGGCGGCGCCGCGGGAACCACCTGCCGCATGTGCTGTGGCACCGGGCTCGACCGCGCCGGCGCATCGCCCGCCATCTTATAAATCACCCCCGCGCCCGGCGTGAAGTGCCGCTCAATCGCCTTGCCCGTGTTCGCGTCGCACTTCACAATCTCGCGGCTGTAGGTCGACCCGATCCACAGCGCCTCGCCGTCAAACGTGATTCCGCTCGACGCCTCGGTCTCTGTCTCAAATCCCTTGATGACCTTGCCGTCTTTGTATGCCACCAGGTGGGCTTGGTTCTTCGGCCCCTGGTCGATAATCCAAAGTCCGTCCTTCGTCGCTTGCAGGCCGTTCGGTTTCGCCGCCGGCGACTTGAAGACCACCTCAACCTTTCCGGCTTTCCGCGCGGGAATCCGGTCCAACCTTGCCGAAGCGCCAACGGCTGTGCTCGCTGCGGGCGCGGCAGCGGCTGCAAGAGCTACGAAGTTTCTGCGATTCATGACACCTCCCGGGCGATCACGGCATTTCTGCCTTTTCGCTGCACAATCATACTCCCGTCACCCCTTCATTTTCTCCCCTGCCGCGTCCCACTCCACCACGCGCCCCTCGCGCGCCGACCGGTTCACCATGTGCGCGCACGCCGCCGCGCGATGCCCCCGCTCGCCATTCTCCCAATGCGGTTTGCGCGTACGAATCGACTCCAGCCATCCCGCAAAGTGCGTCCACGTCGCATCCATCCCGGTCGATCGGTACGACTCCGTTCCCTTTGCCAGTGCCGGCTTGGCCAGTCCCGGCCGCTCGGACGCCTTCACCTTCGGGTCCGCCCAGTAAGCTGCCTCTAACTTCGATGGCCAACTCGCCACGATCCATGCGTTGTCCTCGGTGGCTCTCTCTGGTGCGATTGTCATCTCGCCCCAACCCAGCGACAGTGTCCCCTCCGTGCCCAGAAACACGAAGTTGGACTCCGACGAACTCTGGTTGTTGAATGTCGAACTCAGGTTCACCGTGAATCCCTGCGGATATTCCAGAATCGCGTTCAACGTGTCTGGCACGTCGCGTGATTCCTTCCACCGGTACAGCTCGCCCATCGCCGTCACACGCCGCGGCGCCTCCGCCCCCATGAGGAAGTGAATCGTCGTGCATAAGTGCACGAATAAGTCGGTCGCGATTCCACCCGAGTATTCCGAGTAACATCGCCACCTGAAAAAACGCTCCAGCGAAAATGGATGCTTCTTCTTCGCCGGCCCCTCAAATGCCGCCCAATCCACGGTCTTCGGCCCCGCGTCCGGCGGAATCGGATAAATCCAGGCGCCCGACGCCGTATTCCGGTTATAAGCGGCGCGAATCATCGTCACTTTGCCCAGCCGCCCCGCCTGTATCATCTCCCGCGCCTTCTGCTGCGTCTCCGTCGACACGCCCTGGCTGCCCACCTGCACGATCTTTCCCGTCTTCTTGATCGCCGCCAGTATCTCCAGCCCGTCTTCCACCGTGTAAGTCAGCGGCTTCTCGCAATACACATCCTTACCCGCGTTCAACGCCGCCACGACGTGCGTCTTATGCCAGTGGTCGGGACTCGCGATCACCACCGCATCCAGCGTCTTATCGCCAATTACCTCCTGCCAGTCGCCCGTCATCGACACCATG
This sequence comes from Bryobacteraceae bacterium, assembly GCA_035650295.1. Taxonomy (GTDB): domain Bacteria; phylum Acidobacteriota; class Terriglobia; order Bryobacterales; family Bryobacteraceae; genus JAFLBB01. The sequence goes on from DASRHX010000771.1 coordinate 2,873, forward strand.
TGGCCCATGCCCTTCAGCCGCTCCTGCGCCCGCTCCCGCCGCCCCGCATACGCGTCGCACACCTTCGTGATCGCCACGCCCGGCTGCACGCCCAGTGCCGCCATCAATTCGTGCGCCCGCGCGCCACAGCCAATGAAGCCGGCTTGCACTTTGTCGTTGGCCGCAAATGTCTTCGTCGCCGCGCCTGCCGCCACTGCGCTCTGCAACACCACCCGCCGAGTTACATCCATATCACCCTCCTGATTACGCCATCGTCATCCGATAATAAACCGATGCCGCTCTTCCCGCACCCGCCCGATGCCGATCCGCCGTCCCATTGGCAGCTCGACGACGACATCCTCACTGGCATTGCCCCCGCCCGCACCGACCTCTTCAGCGACCCCTTCGACGGCAAACGCACCGACTCCGCACCCACCTTCCTCTTCCCCGTTCACGGCGAATTCGTCCTCCAGGCTCGCGTCACCGTCGACTTCGCATCCACCTTCGACGCAGGCGTCCTCCTTCTTTTCCAGGACTACGACCACTGGGCCAAGCTCTGCTTTGAATACTCGCCCCAAGGCCGGCCCACCATCGTCACTGTCGTCAACCGCAACATCTCAGACGACTGCAACTCCGCCACCATCGACAGCA
>DASRHX010000772.1:0-3917 GCA_035650295.1 Bryobacteraceae bacterium
TCGCGTCATCTGGCCGGATCCCGATCCGCAGCAGGACACCGGGGATTACGATGTCGTGGTTGATTTCGGATCAATTGCCGCTGAGGAATCGTCCGACTACCTCACCGACGCCACGTATGACGTGGGCGTGGATTTCATCGATGGTTACGACAGGATCGGTTTTTCCGTCGTGAATGACCCCGCGGTAGCGGGGCCGTACGCCGTGGGAAAGGCCGATCACTACGACGCCGTCGTCAACGGCGGCGCAAACGATCCGTTCAATTTTGATGAACTGGGATTCCCCTTCGTGCGGAACTGGTTGACGATCCGGTATCCCGCCCAGGCCAACGGTATTCAACAGCCCTTGCCGGCGGGCAATGACGCCTATCCGGTCGCGCTCTTTCTGCACGGCCGCCATCGCATCTGTGCACCGGACGATTGCTGCACCGATCATGCCTGCAAATACAATGTGAACTGCCCGCCGCAAGATCGCGTCGCCAGCCATCCCGGGTTCAATTATATTCTGGACACGCTGGCCAGTCAGGGCTGCATCGCCATCTCCATCGACGCCTTCGACATTCAACCGGCAGGCGGCCTCGAATGTTACGAAGCGCGCGCGCGTTTGATCCTCGAACATCTCAACCGCATGCAGGACTGGAACGACAACGGGACCGATCCCTGGGGGGCGCTGAACTTCCAGGGCCGCATCGACATGAGTAAGATTGCGATCATCGGCCATTCCCGGGGCGGTGAAGCTGTGCTGGTCGCGTCGCACATTAACGCGGCCGAACCCCAGAATTATGCGCACAACATCCAGGCCGTCATTGCCCTGGCTCCATCCAATTTTGATGACGGCTATACCTGGCAAATGACGACCGCGCCTTACCTGATCTTGCAAGGCGCGTTGGATGGTGACCTTGATGACTTCCCCGGTGTGGCCAAGTATGACGCTGCCTATCCCGCCGACCTCCCCACCCAGCATGCCAAGGCGCTTGGTTTCATCCAGGGCGCCAATCACGTTCACTTCAACACCGTTTGGACCCCAGGCCATGCCGACGCCGAACCTTGCGCCGAGGATGATGCCCAAAACTTGCCCGGGACCCTCCTCACTGCGGCTCAACAACGCCAGATCGCGCGCTCCTCCATCGTCGGATTCATCCAGTGGCACCTCAATGGCAAGACCGCTTACCGCGAGATCTTCACCGGACGCCTCAAACTCCAATCCCTCCAAAACGACGCCCTCAGATGGTCCTATCAGGATCCGAACCGCGTGACGGTCGAAGACTTCGACACCGGCCCTCCCGGCAATAACAAAAACTCCTTGAACGGACAGTACACTTTCGACCCGCTGTTCCTCACAACCGACGAGGACGATTGGGACACGGATTCGCTTCATACCACCTTCAAGCTGGAGCTTTCCTGGGATCTGAGCGGCTTGGAGTATGAGAACGAAATCCCGGTGGCTCACCGTGATTTCACCCCTTGGACGCACCTCGCCCTCCGTGTCATGCAGTTCCAGGACGCCCTGAATCCCGTCAACGCCCAGACGAAACTGCGCGTGAAACTCGTGGACGGGAACGACAATTACCGCGTCGTCTGGACGGATGACTTCGAATCGATCCCGTATCCCGACAACAATGTCAGCCAGATGAAAACCGTGCGGCTACCCCTCAAGTCCTTTGCCCAAAACAATTCCGGCGTCGACTTGGGCGACATCCGTAAGATCATCATCACGGTGCAGAACACCGGCAGCATCGCCCTCGACGACCTGCACGTGACGCGTTAAAGCTTCACTTAATTGTTCTCCGCCAGGCCGCTCGGCCAGGTTTGATTCTGGATTGGCCGCAGGATTTCCTGCACCTCGCTCAACAGACCCATGTCGATCGGCTGCTCAATACACTTCACGTTCTGTTTTACTTCGGCCCGCGTGGGGCATCCGACCAGCGTCGAGGCAATGTCGCGATGGCCCACGGCGAATTGCAGCGCCAGCTTCGCAATGCTCGCCTTTTTCTTTTTGCAATGCGCAACCGCTTTCGCGCATGCATCCTTGATTTCAGCCGACGCCAGGTGCCACTTCGGCGGCCCCTTATCGGTCAGCAGTCCCATCGCCATCGGCGCGGCGTTGATGACTCCCACGCCGCGCGCGCTAAAATAGGGAAGCAGGCGCACGAGCGTGATGTCGTTCAGGCAATAGTGGCAATAGGAGAGAATGACATCCAGGGACGTCTCATCGAGCACTTTTCGATAGATCCTGAGCGGCAAACCGCTGACGCCTATTTTGCGCACCTTTCCCTGCCGCTTCAGTTTTTGGAGCGCGGGAATCGTCTCATTCACCACCTGGTCGATCGAGGCGAATTCAATGTCATGGCAAATGATGAGGTCGATGTGCGCAAGCTTCAGCCGCGACAGACTTTCGTCCACGCTGCGCGAAACGCGCTCGGCGGAGAAATCAAAATCGGCGAGGCCGTAACGGCCGATTTTCGTAGAGAGATAATAACGGGCGCGCGGAATGCCCTTGAGGGCCTCGCCGAGCACGGTTTCTGAGGCCGTCGCGCCGTAATAAGGGGCCGTGTCGATGAAATTGATCCCCAGGTCGATCGCCGCGTGAACTGAGCGAATGCCCTCTTTCTCGTTGAGCTTTCCGTATACGCCCCCCAGCGGGGCCGCTCCGTAACCAACGACCGACACGTTCCACCCGGTCTTTCCAAGTTTGCGGTATTCCATCGCCCTTGAGGATACCGAAACGGCCTGATTGTTGAACGTCAAAGAACAGGTCCTGGAGATTGCCAAGGGACGAGCACCGCAGCAGTGGGAATTCTTCCCATTCCAAGGCCACGACCCACTCAGAAGAGCTCAGACCCGAATTTTTGGCTTTCCCACCAATCTGACCTGGTCTGAAAACCTGGGACTCTGCCGCACTCCCTGAGCTGTTGGTTTTTTGTTTTTAACGCCGATGCGTTCCACTTACGTTCCAGCCGATGAGAGCCATCGGTGAGGTTCGCGATCGCACTGCGGCGGAGGAGTTCCAGGAAATCCTCTACGCCCACGGTATCGACGCCGAGATCGAGCGCAGCGAGAAGGAAGGCTGGCTGATTTGGGTCAAGTCGGACGATGATTGTCCGAGGGCTGCGGAGATGCTCGAGTGGTATCGCGAGAACCCGAAGGATCCCCGATTTAAAAACGCGACGGAGCAGGCTGAAACGGCGCGCCGCAGGGCCAGCGAGGATCAGGCGAACTACGAGCGACGCATTCGACAAATGCGCAAGTCCTTCGGGAACCTCAAGGGCTACAGGTTTGGCCCGCTCACTTACGCTTTGATTTTCATCAGCGCCGTCGTCTTCGTCATGACGCGCTTCGGCAAGGAATTCGATCCCGTCGAGTCCCTGTGGTTCTCCAACTATGTTTCACAGGGTTCACCGTGGGAGAGGGTTTTGCAGGCGCCGGAATGGCGGCAGGGGGAAGTCTGGCGATTCCTCACACCCATCTTCATTCACCTGGGAGTGCTGCACATCTTTTTCAACATGCTTTGGCTTGCGGACCTCGGCAGCATGATCGAGAGCCGTCAGTCCACTCTTCTGCTCGCGCGCCTTGTCTTGCTGTTAGGCATGGCTTCCAACATGGTCCAATACACCGTCACAGGGCACGGTGCCTTCGGCGGCATGTCCGGCGTGGTCTATGGATTGATCGGCTACATGTGGATGCGCGGGAAATACGACCCCTCCTGCGGGTTGCGGCTTCATCCTCACACCGTGATCACTGCCATGATTTGGTTTTTCGTCTGCTTCGCTGGTGTCGTCGGACCCATTGCCAATGGCGCCCACGCGGGTGGACTCATCGTCGGCGCCATCTGGGGACGGCTTGCGGCGCGGTGGCGATCCTGAATGCCGAGTCCGCCATGCGACGCACGGTTTCTGAGGCCGTCGGGGCGTAATAAGGGG
>DASRHX010000773.1:0-2993 GCA_035650295.1 Bryobacteraceae bacterium
TGCGCGAAACAATCTCCAGGTTCGCGATCGCCTTACCTTTGTCACCTTCCGTTTCCGGAAACCGAATGAACCACTTCACGAAGAAAGGCAGGCTGCCGATCATGTACTCGCTGATGCCGGAGGTGAGCAGAGCGTCGTAAAACTCGGGCACACGCTTCCGCAGTTCCACCGCATGTGCCTGGCCCTGCTTGGCGTTGGACAGGCTCTTCATACGCTCTTTTTCGATGAAGGCAAGATAATCCGTCTTTAAGCCCTCCACCATGCACAGCGTGAATAGTGCGGAGGAATCGTTTGGATCGGTCTGGAGGCGCTTGTTGGCCAGACTCTCGGATTGGCTAAGCGAGCCGTAGAACTGCTCCCGCACCTTCGGATCCGGGTCAATCCGCTTGTTCGATTGGATACGTTTGTCGTTGGAAAGGAACTCGCCTTCGAGAATCTTCATCCGTTCCATCTCGTAAAACAGATACGCGGATGCTTTGAACCCAGGGCCGAGCGGGTCGCTCGGATGAGCTGCAATATAGGCGTCCAACATGCGGTGCGCGGAAGGGAAGTCGAAGTTATACATCCGTTCGAGCGCGGCTTTGATCTCCGGGATCGGATGCCTCACAGCTTCGCCGCGTGCGCCGGGAGCACACACTGCCGCGAGGATGCCGATCACGAACAGAGGCCGAATCATGCGGCGAACAACCTGTCGAAGTACTCGCGGGTACGTCGTTGGATTTGGGCCAACTCCTCGGGGAGCGGCTGGTCGTGCAGATGGTCGGGCGTCCAGCGGCTCACAAGATCGGTAAGAATCTGCAACTGCATCGGAGCGCTGGGAAGATTGCCTTCGGCCTGTCCGGAACTGAGCCGCAGCGCGTGATCCACCGAGCGGTAGAACATTGCGGCGTCTTGCAGAAATTGGGCGTCGGCCTTGTCCAAATGACCCATCTTCTCCACTATATCGATACGCGCCGGAGTATTCAGCACTTTAAAGAAGATTCCGGCGCCTTTCAGCCGCAGATACATCAGGGCGAAGTCGATGTCGTAGTATCCGCCGCGGCCTGCCTTCAACGGGTTGGCGACGCCGATCTCCTGCTCCAGGCGCTGCCGCATTTGGCGTAGTTTGGTGCGCGACCGCCCTCCTTGGCCGTAGCGCCGCCAGTCGACTTCCTGTAGATCATTCAAAAACTTTGTGCCCTGCTCGAGGTTGCCGGCAATGGCACGAGACTTCATGTAGGTAATACCCTCCCAAGCCTCGGCCTGCTTTTCGAAGTACTCCTTGTACGCACCTTCGGTCTGCACCAGCGGCCCTTCACGGCCGTTCGGACGCAGCCGCGTATCGATAGCAAATAGCGTTCCCTCGCCAGTGTAGGAGGTCAGCATCTCAACAAGACGCGTGGCCACGCGCGTCCAGAAATGCCTCTCGGCCGTGTCCGCATCCGGCAGCACAAACACGAGGTCGGCGTCCGAGGCGAGGTCGAATTCGAGCATACCCAGGCGGCCCAGGGCGATCACCATCAACTGATCGCGCGGCGTATAGTGAAGCTGCGACGGTGGGTACTGGTTCAAAACCTGTTCGAGGGCCAGCCGGTACGACGCCGCGATCACGCAATCCGCCAGTTCGCTGGTACGCTGAAGCGTATCGAAAATCGGGTGGTGCAGGCAGATACTCTCGCTCTGAATGCGCAACATCTCGCGGCGGAAAAACCTCCGCACGTCGGTAGGGTCGTGCAGCAGCGCCGGCATCTCCTCATAACGCGTGCGCGACTCGGGCTTCAAGCGCATCTGGTGCAACTCTTCGAGCAGTTCCGGTTTACGCACCAGTTGTTCGGCGAAGAACGGCGAGTGCTCGAACAGATCGACCACATATCCTGTAAGAGCCGGGTCCGCGTCCAACCAATCGAGCCACTGCTTGTTGGGCAGCACCTTTTCGAGAAAGTGTTCGAAACTACGCGCGCCGTAGTTGAGCTTCTGGCGTGAAAGCGTATCGGCGAGGCCTGAGGCCCTTACGTCGAGCGAACGCATAAGGTTGCTCAGCGCCGGCGCCACGCCGGGCAACTGCTGCGGATACGCGTCCATCTCCCCCTCTGGAAGCTCTTGGTCCAGGAGTTGCGGCTCGCGATAGTAGACCGGAATCTGCGCGTGAATCACACGCTCGTAGATATCCTTCACGTTGGCAAGGTGGCGTTCCAGCGTCTCGCGCAGCGAATTGCCGCTGGGAGCGCTGCCCAACTGCTCGGCCGGCATGCGGTGGGCCATCAGATCGACGGCATCCTCGTCGTCGGGAAGGATGTGCGTTTGCAAATCGTCGGCGAACTGCAGGCGATGCTCGAGATTGCGCAAAAACTGATAAGCATGGGCCAGACGCGAATACTCGATCTCGCTGAGCAGGCCCTTGTCGCGCAGCCGGAACAAGGCGAGAAGGGTACCGCCGTGCCGCACCCACGATTCGCGACCGCCGTGAAGCCGCTGCAGACACTGCGTGAGGAACTCGATGTCGCGGATGCCGCCGGGCGCCAGTTTGACGTCCAATCCCGGCTTAGCCTGGCGCTTGCGGGCCAACTTTTCGCTAATGCGTTCCCGGGCGAGCGAAACCGCTTCGATGGCCGTAAAATCAAGCGTTGTCGCATAGGTGAGCGGCTCGACGAAATCCAACAATTGCCGTCCCAGTGAACGGTCGCCGGCGGCGGCGCGCGCCTTGATCAGCATCTGCAACTCCCAGTCGCGGGCGCGCTTCTGATAATAGTCGCGGGCCCCTTCCATGGAGATGCACACATCGCCCAGCGAACCTTCCGGACGCAATCGCAAGTCGACTCGGTAGCAGAAGCCATAGGGCGTGTAGCCGCTCAGCAATTCGGTCAACTTGGTGCAGAGCTTCTTAAAGAACTCTTTGTTTGAGATCGGCTCGGCTCCCGTCGTTTCGCCATTATTCGAATAGACGAACATCAGGTCGATGTCGGAGCTGTAGTTCAACTCGCGTCCGCCTAGTTTGCCCAATGCAAGGATTGCCA
>DASRHX010000774.1:0-3348 GCA_035650295.1 Bryobacteraceae bacterium
CAGAGCGACGCGAAAGTTCTGGCGCTGTGCGATATCAAGCCCGACCGGCTCGACAAAGCAGCCACCGCCGCCGCGAAGGACAACCCGAAGACATACACCGAATGGCGTGCGGTTATCGAGCGCAAGGACATTGACGCGGTATTCATCGCGACGCCTCCACATCTGCATTCGGAAATGGCCGTGGCAGCGCTGCAGGCGGGAAAGCACGTCTATTGCGAGAAGCCGATCGGCGTGACGCCCGCGCAGGTCCGCGCCGTAGTCGAGGCAGCCAAGAAATCGAATAAGGTATTCGTACCCGGGCAGCAACTTCGCTCGGTAAAGGAGTACCAGCAAGCGATCGAGAAGATTCGCGAGGGAGTCATCGGCGACGTGATCATGCTGAAGGCTCAGCGCCACGCCCAGCGCGATCTCGCGCATGACGGATCGTCTCAGGACTGGTATTTCGATGTGACGAAGTCGGGCGGCTATCTGATCGAGCAATCCGTTCACAATCTCGATCTCTGCAACTGGGTGATCGGGGCGCACCCTATACGCGCCTGCGGGTTCGGGGCGACACTCATGTACAAGAACGATCCGCCTGGACGCACGATCTTCGACTGCGGCATCATCGCCTACGATTATCCGAGCGGTGTGAAGCTGTCGTTTACGCAAAACGTATTTCACCCCCGCGGGTTGCCATTGGGAGGCCAGTACGTGCACGTTTTCGGCACGAAGGCGGCAGTCGACCTGATGCCAATACCGACGCTGTACGCGCTGGGAGACCAGTCACAGCCAGTCCCCCTTACAGAGAAGTCGAATGAAAGCAATCAACTGCACATCGAGGCGTTCTACCGTTCGGTGCTGACAGGCGCGAAACCACCCGCCGACGTCACGATTGGCGCTACCGCGGCGTTGACCGCGATTCTCGGTCACGAAGCGATGACGAAACAGAAGGTCGTGCAGTGGAGTGAACTAGGGGTGGACGTCTAGTTACCAACAGCAACCCTCGTGTACGGCCACGGCACCAGGGGCGGTGCAACCCGTCTTCCCTTGTCCTCAAAACCCTCGCCGGGTCCGGGGGCATTGTCGAACTCCTGTCCGATCCCCTCTCCCAACGCGAGTCCCGAAATCTTAACGTTCTGAACGTTGTGCTCGAGGCGAAACACCCGCGATGTTTGATACACGGTATTGTTGCGCGCCGTCACCCAAGCGCTCCCGAGCGTACCGCGACAGCGAAACGCGATGTCATTCTCCACGAAAACGTTATTCTCGACGATGGCGTGGATCTGCTCCTTCAGGTTGAGAGCCGCTCCATTGCCGATCTGTCCGTGCCCCCATCCCTTCATCAACGTGTTCTTGATCGTAATCGTCGCGCGCGGAGCCTTTGGATCCACTTTGCTGTCGAATGCGTTTTCACCCGGACGCTCCCCTTTATGAAATCCGGCATAATCCGCATCGAGCGGCCCGGTCCAGAGGAAGCAGTTCTCGACGAGAACTTTGTCCCACGGATACGGCTCGCTCTTACGGCCGGGGTCGAACTGGATGGCATCGCCGCTTACGTGCGAAATCTCCGTATTGCGAACGATCAGGTTCAGGGGCCGGCCAGTGATGCCATGCGAGTCTTTCTGCTCCTTGAACGTCTGATTGAGCAGATGGTGAATGTGGCAATTCTCAATGCGAACGTTTTTCGCATATACTTCGATTCCGTCACGCTGGCCGTAGCGGATGGTGCAGTTTCGTAGCACCACATCGTCGGCCAGGATGCGCACAAGATCGTGCTGTCCCCACTCGCCGTCCACGATGATGTTCTCGTAAACACCAGGCTCGGTGATGCGAAGCTCCTTCACGCGTCTGGCATTCGCGTCCGCTCCGATCTTGCCTGTCAGGCCGGCGTATTCCGCGGCCGACGCAATAAACGGAACCAGCATCGTCAGGATCAGGTAAGTCCACCTCATTGATTCGTAGCCTCGCTGCGCACTTCACGGCGCCAGTTTTCAAATAGCCGGTTCAAACCCTCCACGACCTTGGGATTGGCTTTCGAAAGATCGTGCTGCTCGGAAGGGTCTTTTGTGAGATTGAACAAGGCCGGTCTGGCGTCCGCCGAGTCGCCTTCGTCAAGAATCTGGTGCGCCCGCGCTCCTCCTGGATCAGGACTTCGAACCAGTTTCCATTCTTCGCTCATCACTGCCCAGCGGTCTCTGTAATGCCAAAACAGCGGCCGGCGTTCCGCAGGCGATGGCGTTCCCGCCTTTGCGGCCTGCAAGAAGCTCTCTCCATCGAGCTTGGCGGACTGCGCAACGGGAATACCGGCCGCCTCAAGACAGGTGGGCAGAACGTCGAGGGTCGAGACGCGGTGCGAGTACGTCTTGCCCGCAGGGAGCATTCCGGGCCACGCCATCATGAACGGGACGCGGATGCCGCCTTCGAAAGTCGTGGACTTGGTTCCGCGCAACGGCCGGTTGCTTCCGCCACCATGCTGCGTGCCTCCGTTGTCGGAGAAAAAAAGCACAAGCGTGTTCTTTGCGAGCCCCAGTGTGTCCATGGCATCCAGCAGACGGCCGATATTGTCGTCGAGGCAGGCGAGATTCGCGAGGTAGTACTTGCGCATTTCTTCATCGTGGATAGCGCCGAGCTGAGCGTACTTGTCGTAGTAGTCGACGTACCTGCCCATTGTCTTCGGATCGTATTTCGGGATCGGCTTCACTCCGAACTTCCTGGCGTACTTTTCAGGAACTTCATGCACCAGCGTATGCACGGAGTTGTAGGCCATGTGGAGAAAGAACGGTTCGTTGCGGTGGCGCTCTAGAAACTGAATGCCACGGTCCGTGAAGATGTCTGTAAGATAGCCTGTTTCAAAACTTCTGCGACCGCGATTCTCAAACAGCGTGCCAAGCGCGGCGCTATGGCCGTGAGGGTCCGGTGTAGTTTTCTCTATGCCTTCTGAAAGCAGGAAGTAATCGTGGGCGTGCGATGAGAAGCCGAGGAACTCATCGTAGCCGTGGTTCAGCGGGTATTCACGTCCTTCCTGCGAGTGGTATCCGCGGCCGAAGTCGTTTTTGCCGACCTTTCCGGTAGCGTATCCGGCGCTCTTGAAGTACTCCGCTATGGTCTTGCCCTTCTTGGGCAAGCCGGGGGTCTGGCCGAGATTCAGATCCCAGCGCTGCTGATAGCGTCCGGTATTCCAACCAGCGCGCGACGGGCTGCAAACGGGAGCAGTGACATAAGCTCGGGTGAAGAGGAGGCCTTTCGCCGCGATCCGCTCCATATTCGGTGTGGAGACATTGGCGGCGGCATGGGAATACGCGCTCATATCCGCGTATCCCTGATCGTCTGTGACAATGATCAGCAGATTTGGGCGCGCCGCCGCGG
>DASRHX010000775.1:0-7599 GCA_035650295.1 Bryobacteraceae bacterium
AATACAGCCTGTGACCTGTCCACTCCGGAAGTTTTCCTCCGGAGCTTACCGCCGATCGCGGACGATAAGATATTCATCTCATCTCCTACAGTCCGATCCGTAGCCCGCTTACTAACGTGTGGGCATTGAATCTTTCATATAGATAAGTGGGTTGGGAGAACCCATAATAGCGCCAGTCGCCGTACCATTCGAGCCTCGGATGCAAGGGCAGCCGAAGTCCGACAATGGGTTGATAGAAGCGGCTTGGCCGGCTTCCCGACCCGATGTAGAACGAACCGCCCATATGCACGCGCGGCCCGCCTACGAACCAGTTCTTTGGCGCCGCCAAATCGAGCAGAGCCGTCGCCGTGTGCCCGTATTCGGTATATTGCGACTTCTCCACGCCCAGAATCTGCGGCGCCAGATACTGTAGGTCGCTGCGCAGTTTCGAGCGCGTATATTCGCCGATCAGCGAGCCATACTTGGAACCCTTCGGAGTCCACTGCAAGGCCGCGCTCATCGCCTGCGACGTCGACTTCCATTGCGTTGCGGCGCGGAAGCTCTCCGCCGCATAGGGGTTGCGGTTGTCCAGCAACCAATAGTTGAATCCCAGTGAAAGCGTCGAATGCAACTGCTGCCGCCCTCGCACGCGCAGCTTATTGTAGTTGGCCAGGCTCGTCCGAAAATACACCCGATCAGCCGCGGCATGCTCGTATTCGGCATTCCAGGACGAACCGGCCGATGGCCGCAAGTTGATGCCTGTGATACCCACCTGCTGCCGCAGTTCACCCAACTCGCGCGGCCCGAATGGATTCACCTGCCCGGCACGCAAAGCCGCGTCGCCCCACACATAGCGATAGCCGCCACGAAACGTGAGCTTGCGCGTGACATCGAAAAAGCCGTCCACCTGATAGCGGTGGTTGTTCACCACGAGCCGGTCAGCGGTGAACGCCGTCGCCGCTTCCTGCACGGTGGGCGAAAAGAATAGCGTCTCGGTGACCAGTGCCGAAGAAGAGTTATGGAAGCGGTCGGTGAACACAGTCTGCACCACGCGAAGCTTTCCGGCTTGAACTTCCAAACCTCCTGAAGCCGATGTATGCGGCTGATTGGCGGCCGAGTCAAGCAGCGTCTGTCCCGTGTTGAAAAATCGCGAGAAGCCGATCACGAACAGCCCTCGCGCATCGTGCGAATAATTGACATCCGTTCGCGGCCGGCTGTAGAGGAACTGCCCGAAGGCATGCAGCCAGGCGGCGGGCGACGCCGTCACCAGTGCCTTGGAATAGATGCTGTCGCCGCGCACTCCATAGGCCTGGTTCAGATCGGTGAGGAAAAGTGTCTGTCCAAACGCCGTTGTTGTGCGGTTACCTAGATTGCGGTCGCGTGTGAATACGGTCTGGTCGTCCTTATACGTAATGCCGCCCTGCTCGATCGTGGCATGGAAGCGTTCGAACTCCAGCCGCACGCCGCCGCGATATGTATTGGCCTCGTCGCGCAGGTTCGTCGTCACCGGATACTCGTTACCCGCCGCGACAAAGGGCGTCACACCGGCGCCATCGCCTGCATTGCGCGAGAATCCCAAAAAAGGCACGATCCTCCCGCCGGGCAACAAGTCCAGATCGACGTCGGTCGAGCGCCGCCGCTGATCGAACCCGCGCTGGTTCAGAAACAGGTCCGGACCGCTGGATGGAATAGTCAAACCGGGTTGGATCTGGCGCGGATTGGCGAACGAGGGCAGGAAGTTGTAATAAAGCATCGAGCGGTAGTCTGCCGCCAGCCGCCACCACTTGGTGCGCTCGGCCGTCAGATGGAGCGTCGTGAATGGGTCGCCGCCCCAATTCCGCGCCGACAGCGAGAAGCGGTTCAAGAACTTCGCCTCCGGATTTCCGTAGTTCGCCTCGACCCCGAACAGCTTCGGCCCTTCGCCCAGATTCACCACGCTGCGATAGGACCGGAAGTCGCCCGCGACGCCGGACAGCCATCGCGCGCCCACGTCGATCGTCGCCGTGAAATTGCGCTCGGAGACCGGCGATGGGGAGTCCGCGGGCTCAGCCGCCTTCGGAGCTTCCTGCGCGTACATAGTCCCGGTGAGAAGTGCGCTCAAGACGTAGGAGATTCTCATCGTGCGTTCCTTCATCTCAGTAGCGACCGGTTCACGTGCGAGCCATGGATCTTCATGTGGCAGGTTGTGCAGTTGGCATATCGCGGGCTGCGCACATCGTGGAATGCAGGCGGGATTCCGCCGATCAGCCCTCCCGCCGACGCTCCTGTTGAAGATTGCGTGGCGACATTTGAGTGGCATTCCAGGCATTGCAGCCGCACCTCTGGTCGCGTGAGCATGCGCGGATTAGTCGATCCATGCGGCTCGTGACAAGTCGCGCAACCTTCGGCGCGTACCGGCGCATGCTCAAACGCAAAGGGACCACGCTTATCCGAGTGACAACGGAAGCACCCCGGCTCGTTCGCGGAGGCGAATTTCAGGTTCGCTTTAGCGGCTGTTCCGTGCGGATTATGGCAATCGAGACAGGACATGCCATTGTTGCCGGCCGACGGCAAAGTCGAGAGCGGATGCGCGTGTGGCTTCTGGAAACTGGCCAATGCATTCAAGTGGCAGGCCGTACATTGCTGGTTGATCCCGGCATTGCGTCCATTTAGCGCCACCTCGCTTGGTTTGTGCACGGAGTGACAACTCGTACATGCGATGGCGCTGCGGGCGTGGCCACCATCAATCCGGCCCACATGCGTCGGCTGATTGCGATGGCACGACAAGCACAGCTTGTCCGTTTGCGAAGGCGCCAGTTTCGCCGGCTGGCGGATATCTGTCGCCACCATCGACTCTGCGTGTTTTGACCCAGTACCATGGCAACTCTCGCAGGCCTTCTGCTCCCAATGCCGCTTTTTGTCTGTCTCTAGTTTGTAATGCGGATTCTTCGTGAAGGCCTTAAAGATATCCTCGTGGCAGGCTTGGCAGGTCTCCGAATTCACATAAGTGGGCTTTTCTTCCGGGCTTGCGGGCTTGGCTGGCTGCTGCGAGGATAGCGGTGACAGCGGCAGCGCCAACAATATTAGAAATTTCCTATTCATCCGGGATCCGGTTCCAAGAGCAGAAGTGCAAGCCGATGGCCAATTGCATCAGCCGAATTTTCGTCCCGCTAACGTGATACGCTCAAGTCAATTCCATGTTCAAGCCGATCTCGCGCAGAACCCTGTTGCGTGGCGCCGGTGCGGCGCTCTCGCTCCCTTGGCTCGAGGTGATGTCTTCGGCCGCGCCTGCTTCGGCGGGTAAGTTGAGCGAACCGCCTCTGCGCTTGGCCTACCTGTTTATGCCGAACGGTGTCCGGCCCGACTTTTGGACCCCGCCCGGCGACGCGGACGACTACGAGTGCACGCCTCATCTAAAGCCGCTCGAAGGCCTTAAGGATGATTTCTTGCTTCTAGAAAACCTCTGGCACAAGAACACAGTCGGGCGAAACGGACATTGGCCGAAGGTTCCGGCCTGGCTTTCCGGGGGCTATGTCGAACGCTCCACCGGACGCGATCTTGATTCGGGCGGCACCTCGGCCGATCAGCTCGCCGCCCAACAAATCGGAGCCGAAACGCCTCTACCGTCCTTTGAGCTCGGCATCGATGTGCCGCGCTCGGGCATCGACAACATCGGCGGCGGTTTCGCCCGTATCTACGGCTCGTTTATCTCCTGGCGCGATCCGCACACGCCCGTGCAAAAGGAGATCATTCCCCAGCTTGCTTTTGATCGCCTGTTCCGCAACAACAACGCCCAGGTGACATCAAGTCTCGCTCCCACTGGACCCGCCGTTATGTCTGCGTTGCAGCGCGACGAAACCAGTGTGCTCGACCTCGTGATGGACGACGCCAAGGCTCTGCGCAGCCGTGGCAGCGCAGCCGATCAGTTAAAGCTCGACGAGTACTTTGAATCCGTGCGCTCCGTCGAGAAGCGCATCGAAGCGTCACTCAAGCCGCAGAAGCGTTGGATCAACCAGGGCAAGTTCCCCTTCGAGCGTCCCGCTCCGGGCATTCCGGCGACGCATCAGGAACACGTGCGGCTTATGCTCGAGATCCTCCTGCTGGCCTTCTGGACCGACTCCACTCGCATCGCCACCTTCATGTTCGGCGACGCGCAAACCGGACAGGACTACTCGTGGCTCGACGGCGTGAGGGGCAGCTTCCACGGCCTCTCGCATCACCTCAACGAACCCACCAAGCGTGAACAATACGAACGCATCATCAACTGGCACACCGAGCAGGTGGCTTGGTTCCTCAACCGAGTGAAGAGTCTCGATGAGGGCGGCACTTCGATGCTCGATAGTTCCATGATCCTGTTCGGCTCCTCGCTCAAGGATGGGAATAAGCACGTTGAAGAGAACTTGCCGCTGCTGCTTGCCGGACGCGGTAAAGGAACCTTGCGGCCTGGCCGCCGCTTGCGCGCGCCGGTGAAGACTCCGTTCTGCAACCTCCATCTGGCTCTTCTGCAACGAATGGGCGTCAAAGCCGACAGCTTTGGCGACAGCACCGGCGTTCTGCAGGGCTTGTCGTAACTGGCGCCGTGGCCGCAGCCGCGCTCTACGTTGCCTTCGATGTGTTCCCCCGGGCGAAAGGCTCGTCCAGCCACATTGCGTCGATGGTGCAAGGCCTGGAACAGGTCTTCGGAGGCGTGCGCCTGCTCTGTCTTGGTTCGCCCGACATGCCCGCTTACCAGCGCGAGGGCAACATCGAGATCTTTCGCTTCCGCGAGCGCCGCCGCGACCTTCTTGCACGCGCCACCGCTTTCGCGCATTTCGTCGCCCGGCACACACGCGAATTACGTGGCGCGATGCGCCTTGCCGTTTTCCGCGACCCATGGGGCGGTTACCCGCTGCTGCGCTCTGACCCCGGCTGCCACGCCATCTTCGAAGTAAACGCGCTTCCCAGTTGGGAGCTGGCTTATTCGCGCCCCGGGCTTGCCGCCGATCCCGCTCTGCTCGCCAAACTGCGCGACATGGAGCGTTTCTGCCTCCGCCACGCCACGCGGCTGCTCTGCGTATCGTCGGTCACACGCCAGGCATTGGCAGGCCAAGGCGTCGCGGCAGAACGCATCGAAACGATTCCTAACGTCGCGCACGATCCCTTCTTCAGCGGCAGTTCACAGCCATGTCCGATACCGGCAATCGAAGAAGGCGATTGGTGCGGCTACATCGGCGGCCTGCAACCCTGGCAGGGCGTGGAGACGCTTGTTGATGCCTTCGCGCTTGCCGCGCCCGGCCTCCCCACGGCACGGCTGCTCATTCTGCACGGTGACACTCCGCGCGCGGTGCGCTCCATCGAGCGGCGCATTGGTCGCGCCCAACTTGGTGGGCGCATACTGCTTCACTCACCGCTGCCTTCGCCCGCCGTAGCGGCGGTGCTGCCCCGTCTTCGTTTCACCGCCGTGCCTCTCGCTGACACGCCAAGAAACACTGTCCAAGGCTGCTGTCCCATTAAGCTCGTCGAGTCGCTCGCCGCCGGAACGCCGGTGGTGGCTTCCGACTTGGCCGTCTGCCGCGAGTGGGTCCATCACGAAAAAGAAGGCCTGCTCGTCCCGCCGAACGACCGCAGGCTATGGGCCCTCTCCTTCCGCCGGCTCTTCCGCGACGACGCCCTTCGCGCCCGCATGAGCGCCACCTCCCGCCGGCGCGCCGAACAAACATTTTCCTGGAAAATTGTCCACGAACAGTTGCACAATATGTTTCAATACACTGCGGCAGGAGGAGAACCATGACGGAGGCGGCAAAGCCGTATCACAAGACTTCCCTCGAGCAGTTCTCGGCGGAAGCGCAGGCGGCCATTCGCGACCGCGCGTTGACGGGCAATTGGGAATTGAAACGCCTGGTCAAGGTGCTGGGCGAGTTGGCTCACTTCGATGAAGTCAACGAAAAGGCGACCAAGAAAGCGCTCGGCTGGACCATCGGCCTCTTCGTCGGTGCGTTTCTCGGTATTTTTGCGGGGGCTTTTATCGCCGCCGGTACTGACAGCTCGCTGGGGTTTCTCATTATCCCCGTGCTGCTCGTGCTCGCCATCATGCGCCTCCTCAAATACAAGAAGCTGAAGAAGCAGGACCTAATCAACGACTTTCGAACCTGCCTTCGTCCCGCGCTGAAGGATCTGGCCAACGATCTCGATCCCGAGCAAAAGATCAAGGTCAATATGGACCTGTCCGGGCCGGTCGAAAAGAAGCGAATATCCAAAGGTGAAATCCCTCCCGGCCGGTATATCAAGGTCACCGAGTCGATCTACGAGGACCCGTGGTGCGAAGTTCGTCTGCCTCTCGTCGACGGCACGACAGCCGTCATCCAATTCGACGTCGTGTGGCACGAACTCGAGGTGAAGAAACACGGCCGGCGCGGGAAAACAAAATTCAAAACGAAGTGGCGGAAAGAGTGTACTGCCCGGGCCACGCTGTTACCTCCGGCCTCGATCACATGGAACGAATCGTCGCTGAGGGACCGGGCCGACGCCAGGCTGGAGAAAGTGAAGATGGTCGAAAAGGATGGCATCACCTGCGCCCGCATGGAGCGCTATTGGGCATTCAAGAATACAGGCGACGTACCCTCTGACGCTCCACCCGCGCGCGAGGTGGTAGGCCTGCTTCTGCGCCTTCACTCGGCCATGGTTGCGCCGCCGGAGGTGCGCTCATGAGCTGCATGGCAAGCTCCGGCCTCCTTGTACTTCGCGGCTGTGGCCAACCTGCCGTGGGCGCCTGCTCCAACTGCGGCAAGGCGCTATGTATGATGCACCTGGCTGGCGGGACCTGTCCGGATTGCATGGCCACCAGCGGCCAGTGGGGAGATAACGAGGCGGCGCGCGAGGCCGCCTCGCGCAACGATTACTACAACACCTACGGCGGCGGTGGTGAATTTGGCTCGGCGAACTACTTTACTTCCGGCCAGCAGCGATCGATGCGACCCGGCGCGGCCAACCACACTGAAGACGACTACGATCCGTTTGAAACGTAGGCGCCCGCCGAATGAGTCCATCGCGTCTGTTGTGGGTCACCGAGCGGTACCCACCCGCTAAAGGCGGCATGGCCGTCAGTTGTCTCCGCCAGGTGCGCGGCCTGCGTAAGCGCGGCCTCCAGGCCGATGTGATTGTCCTCGGCGGCTCGGGTGCTGAAACAGCCGTTCGCCCCACCGATGGCGGAAACGATCTCTATTTTCGCCGCAACCCAGCTGTTGAGATCGCGCCCAACATGGCTTGGACCGCCATCCGTGAGCGTCATACGCGGCAACCCTACCAATGTGCAGTCGGCTTCGGCGCTTCGTGGGCTGGCTTTAACGCCACGACCTTCGCTGCGTGGCTCGGCATCCCTTCCGTCGTCCTCGTGCGCGGCAACGACCTCGATCGCGATTGGTTCCTTCCCCGCCGCGGCGGCTGGGTGCGCGAAGCTTTTTCGCGCGCCAGGGCCATCGGCGCCGTCTCGCAGGAGAAGGCCGATCGCATCGCCGGCCTCTACCCCGGCCGTCCCGTTCTGTGGACGCCCAACAGCGTCGACGTAACTCGCTGGGAACTTCTCGATGCCGACGTGCAACGCCGCGACGAAGTGCGTTCCCTGCTTAAGTCGGACTCGCATCGTATCTTCGGTCTCTTCGGCGA
>DASRHX010000776.1:0-2765 GCA_035650295.1 Bryobacteraceae bacterium
TTGTGATTGGCGACGCAGAAACTCGCGCGGAATCGCTGATACTAGGCGCGAGAATTTACGAACTGGACCTGGCACGGACTACGGGCATTGCGCTTTCGGGCACCGATAGCAACCGCGTCCTGCTTATGGCTTTCACCGGCAACACCTTCGGGAGCAGTTTGGTGGAAATCCGAGTGCGCGATGAGGCCGGTGTGCGTTCCACCAACTTCTTCACGATCACCGTGCTTCCGGTCGAGGACGCGCCAATCATCTCCGCAATAGATGACGTAACGATTCTGGAAGACGGTGAGTTAACCGTGAATTTTACCGCAAGCGATGCAGAGACGGCTCCAGGCAACCTGCTGTTGCGGGCTGAATCGTCGAACCCGGCCCTGTTCGCGAACGATGCGTTCTCGTTCGAGAGCACCGATGGCCTGCACACCTTGAGCGCGCGCCCCATTGCCAACCAATCTGGATTCAGCCGGATCACCGTATTCGTGGAGGACGAAGCGGGTGTGATCTCCAGCAATTCGTTCTGGGTGACGGTAGATCCGGTGAACGACGTCCCATTCGTGTCAGAGATTCCAGACGTGGTAACGACGATAAACGAGACCAGCTCATCGGTGGCATTCACGGTCAATGATTTTGAGTCTGATCCTGACAGCCTTGTCTTTACAGCGATCTCGACAAACACCCTGCTGGCCTCGCCAGCGGGCATTGCAATCAGCGGAAGCGGCAGCAATCGCTTCATCCAGGTTACACCTGGAGAGGGTCAGTTTGGATGGACGGTGTTGCGCCTGGAGGTGGCTGATTCTGACGGCGGCGTAGCGATCCGACAATTCCAACTGACGGTACACCAAACCAGCGGGCCACCGGCGATCATCCATCAACCGCAGGGTCAGAGTGTCACACCAGGCTCACCTGTAACGCTGCGGGTGATAGCGACGGGTCCGGGCGCGTTGAGGTATCAGTGGCAGAAAAACGGCCAGAACCTGACCGATCAAACCAACGCGGTGTTCGTGATCGTGGCAGCAGTCGGCGCTGATCGCGGAGAATACGGCGTGACAATTGCCAACGCCGAAGGAAACGTCACAAGCGAGCCGGCGCAAGTTATGGTATTCGAAACCACGCGTATTGTGAACCTTCGTCACGCAGGAACAACAGTAGAGCTGAGCTTCGGGACCGTAGTGGGGCAGCAGTATTTCGTCGAGTTTCAGGATTTTCTGGGCGTGGGGTGGTCAACATTGCCAGGCGTCGCCGGAACCGGTGATGTTGTCACCGTAATCGATTTGGACCCTGTGGGAAATAGCCGCTTTTACCGAGTGCGAGTGGAATAAAAAACGGGAATGGGCGTTTGACTTTCGGAGGGGGATTTGGTGAGATCATGACAGACTTAAATACCCTGTTCGAACGTTTTTAGCGCACCCATTGTCTCTTACTTCACTGTTCCCAGATTATGAAAAAGAGTTTGAAATTGCTTAGGATGGGCTTTGTTTTGGGAATACTCGGTTTAATCACCGCGCCGGGAATGGCGCAGGAAACCGGATCCGCTGCTAAGGGCTCAGCCATAAATGTCAGTGAGATACCCCAACAATCCACCCAGACAACGACTACCCGCCGCGCTCCTCCCACAGACCACAAACGCAAGCAAAAGCTCCCTCAATATCTGCCCGTGGATAAAACACGCCAGCCAGCACAGCGAACGGCTGTGGCGAGTCCACAAAGCATTGAGACCGTTGAACCCGAAACGTTGCCGGAGATCTCCCCTGCTGCTTCGCTAAGTTTCCTGGCGCTGCCGGACAGCGCTGAGGTCGTCCCGCCGGACACCTTTGGCGCTGTCGGTCCGACTCATTTGGTCGTGGCGTGCGCGAGCGACATGCGTATATCCACTCGGGTTGGCGGGGTTGTTTCGACGGTATCACAGGAACATTTCTGGACGAATGTCGCGAGAAACATTTTCGACACGCGCGTGGTGTACGATCCCTATGGGCAGCGGTTCATCATGACTGCGGCGGCCGACCCGGGCGGGCCGAATCCGCGCCTG
Organism: Bryobacteraceae bacterium; assembly: GCA_035650295.1. GTDB lineage: Bacteria > Acidobacteriota > Terriglobia > Bryobacterales > Bryobacteraceae > JAFLBB01. Next base: position 2,024 of record DASRHX010000776.1, read on the forward strand.
TGCATTGCCGTTTCCGACAACAGCAATCCAACCGGAACGTGGTATCGATGGTCTGAGGACGTGGATGCGACAAGTCCGGTGTATGCGGATTCGCCAACCGTGGGCTTCAACAAAACCTGGATCGTGGTACAGGCGAACATGTTCAATAAGACGACCTTCCAATTTACCCGCTCGGACGTGTACGCCTATAACAAGGCGAACCTTTACGCCAACGGGACTGGCCAACGCACGCGGCTGACCTTCCCTGCCAGCACGGGAGGTTCGCAAACGCCGGCGACAATGTACGATCCCAACATTGCGGTCGTGTATTTTGCGGCGAACTGGAATGGAAGTTTTGAAGGCTCCGGCTTTCTCCGCTTGTTCAGCCTGAGCGGTGGCATTGGCTCTGAGCGGCTGAATGTCACGAATAGTTTTGGCGAGGAGATTTTTGTTGAGGTTGGCAGGGAGTGGGCCGAGACCGCCGCCGGCGATGCGGACATTTTGCGGCAATTGGGCAACAGCACGAATATCTACGCAGGCGATTCACGCATTCAAAATGTGCACTTTCGCGATGGCCTGTTATATATGGCGCATACGGTATTTTTGCCGGCCGAAGCGCCGACGCGGGCGGCAGTGCAGTGGTGGGCGGTCACGGCCGGCAACGGGGACATACGGCACATCGGCCGGGTGGATGACGCGACTGGCGTAAATATGTTCGCGTACCCGAGCATCGCGGCCAACCAATATCACGACGTGCTGCTGG
>DASRHX010000777.1:0-3477 GCA_035650295.1 Bryobacteraceae bacterium
CCAGGAGCTCAATGAGATCGCCGTTGCGTTGCGATTTGCGGATGACCGCCCGCGTCCCGTATGTATAGAGGTCGTTTTGCCCCGGCTCCTCGACGGCGGAATCCTTCTGCGAGAGCAGGACGACTTCCTTCGATTCGGTGGCCAATGCCGCTTCTACCGCCGCGCGTGAGCGCGAACGTCCCACCGACAGCGGCATGAGCAGGTGTGGGAAGAGCGCCGTGTTCTTCATCGGAATCACGGGCAAGGTCAAAATTGATTCTTGTTTGCTCATTTTTTCCTTCAGTCGTCCTGTTAGATGCGCGACGCTGGCACTTCGCTTCGTTTGGCTTCGAAGATCAGTCCACCGGCGGCCGTGTCGGCCACCACGGTTTGGCCGTCACGGATATCGCCTGCCAAAATCCTGCGCGCGAGCGCTGTTTCCACTTCACGCTGAATGGCCCGCTTCAATGGACGCGCGCCGTAACCAGGCTCGTAGCCAGTTTCCACCAGATGCGCGATTGCGGCATCTGTCAGTTCGAGCTGGATCTGCCGTTCGGCCAATCGTTGGCGCAGACCGGTGAGCTGGATCTCCACGATCCGCTTCAAGTGCGCTTGATCGAGCGCGTGGAAGACGATCATTTCATCCACACGGTTGAGAAATTCGGGGCGGAAATGTTTCCGCATCTCTTCGATCACGGTATCGCGCATGCGATCGAATTCCGCCGTGCCCGTCATTCCCCGGTATTCGAGCACGCGGTGGCTACCGATGTTCGAGGTCATGATGATGAGCGTGTTCTTGAAGTCCACCACGCGGCCCTGCCCATCGGTGAGGCGGCCGTCGTCGAGAATCTGAAGCATGACGTTGAATACGTCGGGATGCGCCTTTTCGATTTCGTCAAAGAGGATCACCGAGAACGGCCGGCGGCGGACGGCTTCGGTGAGCTGGCCACCTTCGTCGTAGCCGACATATCCCGGAGGCGCGCCAATGAGACGCGCGACGTTGTGTTTTTCCTGGTATTCGCTGAGGTCGATGCGAATCATGGCGCGTTCGTCGTCAAAGAGAGAGTGCGCGAGGGCGCGAGCCAGTTCGGTCTTGCCGACGCCGGTAGGTCCAAGGAAGATGAAGCTGCCGATGGGACGATGCGGGTCCTTCAATCCGGCACGTGCGCGCAGCACCGCTTCGGCGACGGCCGTGACGGCTGCATCCTGTCCGACCACACGCTGGTGAAGCTGATCTTCGAGATGTAAAAGTTTTTGCAGCTCGCCCTCGAGGAGTTTGGAGACAGGCACGCCAGTCCAGCGGCTGACTACCTCGGCGATGTCCTCCTCGTCGACCTCTTCCTTGATTAGGCGCGGGCCCGAGGCGCCCGTGATCTTGGCTTCGGACTCTTTCAGGTCGCGTTCGAGGGAAGTGAGCTTGCCGTATTTGAGCTCGGCCGCCTTATTCAAGTCATAAGCGCGCTCGGCCTTCTCGATGTCAACGCGCGTCTGTTCGATCTGTTCGCGCAGGGTACGTAAATGCGCAATGGCCTGCTTCTCGTTCTGCCAGCGAGCCTGCAACGCTTGGGTCGTGTCCTTCAACTCGGCCAGCTCGCGCTCGAGCTTCGACAGCCGCTCGCGTGACGCCGTATCGGACTCTTTCTTTAAGGCCTCGCGCTCGATTTCCAACTGCATGGAGCGGCGCATCGCCTCGTCGAGCTCGGCGGGCATCGAGTCGATCTCAGTCCGCAGGCGGGCCGCCGATTCGTCGACTAGATCGATCGCCTTGTCGGGCAGGAAGCGGTCTGTGATGTAGCGGTTCGAAAGGACGGCGGCGGAGACCAGCGCCGAATCCTTAATGCGCACGCCATGATGGATCTCATAGCGTTCGCGGAGACCACGCAAGATGGAGATGGTGTCTTCGACGCTCGGTTGATCGACCAGCACGGGCTGGAAGCGGCGCTCCAGTGCTGCATCCTTTTCAATGTGCTTGCGGTACTCGTCAAGTGTGGTGGCGCCGATGCAGTGCAGTTCGCCCCGGGCGAGCATCGGCTTCAACAGGTTGCCGGCGTCCATGGCTCCTTCCGCTTTACCGGCGCCGACCACCGTGTGAAGTTCGTCGATGAAGAGGATGATCTCGCCGTTGGATTCCTGAACTTCTTTCAAAACGGCCTTGAGGCGCTCTTCAAATTCACCACGGAACTTTGCTCCGGCGATGAGTGCACCCATGTCGAGGGAGATGATTTTGCGGTTTTTGAGCCCCTCGGGAACGTCGCCGCGCACGATACGCTGGGCGAGGCCTTCGGCGATGGCGGTTTTGCCGACGCCAGGCTCGCCGATCAACACGGGGTTGTTCTTAGTGCGCCGTGAGAGCACCTGGATGACGCGCCGAATCTCTTCGTCACGTCCAATCACAGGGTCGAGTTTGCCTTGCGCAGCCAGCGCGGTCAGGTCGCGCCCATACTTTTCAAGCGACTGGTAGGTGGCCTCGGGGTTCTGCGTGGTGACGCGCTGGCTGCCCCGAACCTCCTGCAGCGTTCGCATCAGGCGATCGCGCGTGATGCCAAGATTTTTCAGTAATTTGCCTGCCGCACCGGGATCATCGATGGCGGCAAGCAGGACATGCTCGACCGAAATAAAGTCGTCGCGAAGTTTTTTCGCTTCCGCTTCAGCGGTGGCCAGGACTTTTTGCAGCCGGCCGGTGAGATAGATCTGGTCCGACGGGGAGCCAGCGACGGAAACCTTTGGCATTTTGTCGAGCTCAGCGGCGAGCTGCCGATGGAGATCCGGTAGCGGGACATTTGCTTTCAATAGGATGGCTGGAGCGAGGCCGTCGGGCTGCTCTAGAAGGGCAACGAGCAGGTGCTCGACGTCGATCTGTTGGTGACTATTGCGGATGGCGAGCGACTGAGCCGAGCGGGTGGCTTCCTGGAGTTTTTCGGTAAAGCGATTGATGTCCATATACAAGCTCCGTTGGTTACGATGGTGGTAACCTGAGTGAAGAATATCACATGAGCGAACTGATATGCAATAACATGAGTGTATTCATATCATATTATGTGGATTGACTGCCATTCTTTTGAGGCGCTTGCGAAAACTCGGCCCGACCGTGGGAGACTGGTGACTGGCTATCATGCTTGTTTTCTTCACCGACCTCGATGGAAGCCTTCTCGACCACGACACTTACGACTGGCAGCCTGCGCGTCCGGCATTGGATCGCCTTTTGACATTGGGCCACGCTGTCATTCTGTGCACGAGTAAGGCCAGAGCGGAGGTGGTAGAGCTACGCGCTGCCATGGGCATCCAGTCACCATTCATAGTGGAGAACGGGGGGGCGGTATTCGTACCCGCTGGATACTTTGGCGCTACGCCCACTGGAAAGACTCGCGACGGGTGGGAGATTCTGGAATTTGGCGCACACTATCCGATTCTGGTGGACGCACTAAGCCAAGCCGCGGAAATGAGTGGAGTAAGCGTGCGTGGCTTCGCCGCGATGACGGTAGAGGAGATCGCCGCGCG
>DASRHX010000778.1:0-2692 GCA_035650295.1 Bryobacteraceae bacterium
GGGCCGGGCTCGCAACTGGATTGGATACGTTGTATCCGATCGCCTGCTATCCCCCGTCACAAATGTATTGAACCGCCGCCGCGAACAGTGGAAGCTGCCGCTCCTTCATTCACCGGATGATTCCTTCTCCCGTTCCTGTCAGCTCTGCACCCTACCCAAAGGGTTTGACTTTTCGCGTCAACACCCCCCGGCGAACTTCCACTATGTCGGACCGTTTATTGACGCTTCGCGCTCCGAAGTGCCATTCCCCTGGGAGCGGCTCGATGGCAGGCCATTAATTTACGCCTCCTTCGGTACTCTGCAAAACCGCCGACAAGAATTGTTCCACTCCGTCGCGGAAGCCTGCGCGGATCTCGATGTGCAACTCGTGCTGAGCGCTGGAGGCGGGGAAGTCGACACCGGCTCGCTTCCCGGATCACCCCTCGTTGTTAAGTATGCCCCTCAGCTCGAACTGTTGGCCCGCGCCAGCCTTGCGATTACACACGCGGGCCTCAATACCGTCCTTGAAGCTCTCAACGTGGGTGTACCCATGGTCGCCATACCGGTTACGAACGATCAGCCTGCCGTTGCGTCTCGAGTGAAGTGTGTGGGCGCGGGCGAAGTCGTGCCGCTAACCCACCTTTCTTCGCACCGGTTGCGCGCGGCCATCGATCTCGTCCTTGGCGATGAGAACTACCGGCGCAGGGCTCAGCGATTGATGGAACAAATCAAAACTTCCGGCGGCGCCCAGCGCGCGGCCGAAATTGTCGAACAACAATTGGCTTAAAGCCACCCAATATTCCTGAGATGCCGTCGAGGCACTCGCCGGTCCTGCCTTTCGCCTTCCCATCCATTCCTCCAGTGAGCCATGCTTTCCAGGGTTTTCTTGAACTCCGCCAAGTGAGTACCTTAGTGTGAAAAGATGACTGCCAGAATCACCGTTCTTGCCCTCCTGTCCGCTGCTCCCGTCTTCTGCCAGGCATCCTCCCTTCATCGGGACGCATTCGTAATGGATGGGCATATTCATGTGATGACCCGGCAACTCTTGCAGGGACTCGACATCGGCCAGCGTTATTCAGATGGCCACTTCGATCTGGAGCGAGCCAGGGCGGGTGGATTGGACGCCATGTTTTTTTCGGTATATACGCCTGAACCGTACTATCCTGGCCGGCACGAAGTAAAGAACACGTTTCGTGTTGTCGAGCTGGCCTTGGATCAGATTGAGCGAAATAAGAACATCCTCGAACTGGCTCTAACCGCCTCGGATATCCAGCGCATCAACAGCAGTGGGAGAATGGCCGCCTTTTTGGATCTGGAAGGTGGCTTCGATCTGGATGGCGACCTTAATCTGCTGCGCGCTCTGTACCGCCTTGGCTTGCGTTCCTTGCAGCTCACAGCACACAACCAGACCAACGCGTTCATTGATTCCTGTTGTGACAGTAGCCGCTGGAATGGGCTCAACAAGCACGGCCGGGCAGTTGTTGCGGAGATGAACCGGCTTGGCATGGTCATCAACGTAGCTCACGCGTCTGACCAGGCGATTCTGCAAACTGTTGAAACCAGCCGCGACCCGGTGATTTACAGCCATGGCGGATTTCGCGGCATCGTGGACAATCCACGCTGCATCACCGACGAAGCGGCCAAAGCCCTAGCGGCTAAGGGCGGCGTAATTGGCATTCAATTTGGGAGCACTTTCAATAATCCGAAGTACGCCGATTGGGTCCGGTCGAGGCGTCCCGCCGTGTCTGGACCCGCCGCCGGAGCTCGGCCCTCTCCCCTATCCCTGCCGGAAGTCGATCAACAGGTCGCGAAGGGACTGCCTTTCGTATATCGAGGCGTGATTCCCGACGAGTATTGGATGGGCACCGATCAACTCGCGCGAGTGATCGACTATGGCGTACGGTTGGTGGGCGAAGATCACGTCGCCCTCGGATCAGATTTCGACGGCGGCCCCCCTCTCCCTCGTCAGATCCGAGACGTTAGTGACTATCCGGAGATGACAAAGGCTCTACAGCAGCTTGGTTATTCGGAACATCGAATTCGCAAGATCCTTGGCTTGAATTGGCTGCGAGTAATTCGGCAGGTCACGGAAGGGCGTTCCCGCTAGCGAGCCGTTATCCGGCCCTATATTTCTCCACGGCCGCCATATCCAGAGTCACACCCAGGCCCGGCGTGGTTGGCAGCGTGTAATAGCCGCTGTCCATTCGGAAGGGTTCCTTCACAAAGTCGTCTTCCAGGCAGTTCGTAACCGTAATGCAGTACTCGATGCCGGGATATGCCGCTGCTTGATGCGCCTGATAAGCCTGAGAGATTCCGCTTTGGATTCCGTACTCGATCCATAGCGGAATTCCCGTGACTTCGGCCATCAATGCGCGTTTCGCCATGGTGCGCCCAATCGGTCCGCCAATCACGAAGGCCTGAAGAAGACCTTCGCGCACGAAGACCATTGGATCTTCCCCCATATGCTCGGCGATCTTCAGCGGAGATTTCCCTTTCAACGCACGGAAAGAATCCACGTTCCGGTATTGAACCGGTGATTCGACCGCAAAATAGTTGTGGTGGCGTGACAATCCATTGATAAAGTGCAGAGCACGGTCAGGCGAGCCCCAGTGGGCATTGGCGTCGGCCCAGATTCTGTATTCTTTCGGAACCACGGCGCACATCGCAGCCGCCTGTTCGAGAGGATCCTGCCACGGCCGCGCTTTGACCTTGT
>DASRHX010000779.1:0-2739 GCA_035650295.1 Bryobacteraceae bacterium
GCAGCAGCAGCGAAATTTCGCGATACGCCGCCGCGTGCTTCGAAAGATCGTCGTAGATCACCAGCGCGTGCCGGTTGTTGTCACGGAAGTACTCGCCAATCGCGCAACCCGAATATGGCGCCAGATATTGCATTGGCGCCGGGTCCGACGCCGTGGCCGCGACCACGATCGTGTACTCCATTGCACCGTATTCCTCGAGCGTACGCACAACCTGCGCCACCGTCGACCTCTTCTGGCCAATGGCGACGTAGATGCAAATCACGCCGCTGTCTTTCTGATTGATGATCGTGTCGAGCGCGATGGTCGTCTTGCCCGTCTGCCGGTCGCCAATGATCAACTCGCGCTGCCCGCGCCCAATCGGAATCGCCGAATCGATAGCTTTAATGCCCGTCTGTAGCGGCTCTTTCACCGGCTGCCGGTCGACCACGCCGGGAGCAAGACGCTCAACCGCATACTGCGCGGTGGCTTCAATGGGACCTTTCCCGTCGATGGGCTTGCCAAGGCCGTCCACCACGCGCCCGATGAGAGCGTCGCCCACCGGCACGGACATGATCCGCCCCGTGCGGCGCACTTCGTCGCCTTCTTTGATCGCGTGCGCTTCGCCCAGCAGCACGGCGCCCACCTGGTCCTCTTCCAGGTTCAGCGCGATGCCCGAAACCCCGTGCGGAAACTCGATCATCTCGCCGGCCATCACCTGCTCCAGGCCATGGACGCGCGCAATGCCGTCTCCGACGCTGATCACCGACCCGACCTCGGCCACGTTTACAGCGGCATCGTAGTTCTCAATCTGTTGGCGCAATACGCGCGCGATTTCGTCTGCTCGCACCTGAGCCATACGTCGTTATCCTTCGATCCTTCAGGAGGACAGCCGCTGCCGCAGCACGTCAAGGCGGCCGCGCACAGAGCCATCGTAGATTTTTGAGCCGATGCGCGCCGATAGGCCGCCCAGCAGGGAATCCTCAACTTCGAACTCGCACCGCACTTCTTTGCCCGACAACTGGCGGAGTTGCGCGCTCACGGTGGCGCGCTGCTCCTCGGTGAGAGGAAGCGCCGACCGCACATCGGCGCGAACACGTCCTAGGCGCTCATCGACGGCGTCTTCAAAGGCTTTGGCGATCGTGCCGAGGAGATTCACCCGGCGGTGGTCGATCACCACGTACAAGAAATTCATCACAACCGGAGCAAATCCCAGCGTGCGGCCGAAGTCGGCAACCACTGCGCGTTTGCGCGCGGGAGGAACTGCCGGTGAGAGCAAAACGTTGCGCAAGTCCGCCGACTGCGCCAACAACCCGTCGAAGGCCTTCAGTTGTTCGAGAACAACCGGCGCGCCCGTCGCGGAACCGGGGGTAAGAACAACTTCGGTGAGGGAGCGCGCGTATCGAGTGGCAACGGCAAGCGACATGGCTGGAGTTCGATTATCCTCGCTCTTCAGGTTGAGCCTGATTGCGCAGGCCGCCGACGAAGGTGCTCACCAGGCCGGCCTGCACCTGGCCGTTCATGCGGGCACGAATTTTTTGTTCGGCCAACTGCATGGCAAGCTGGCTGGAAAAACGTCGAAGCTCAAACTCGGCGTTCTTGGCCGCGGAATGAATCTCCTGATCTGCATTCGCGCGCAACTTCGCAAGCAGCGTCTCGGTTTCCTGCGCGCTCCGTACGCGCTCCTTTTCCATCTCCCGCCGCGCATCGGCCTTCATTGAGGCGAGTTCCGTGTCAAGGTTGGAAATGCGGCGCGTGATTTCGGCCACCTGTGCTTCGGCCTCCGCCTTCACCCGGCTGGCGGCGTCGAGCGCAACCGCAATGTCCTTCGCGCGCTTGGCCAGAAACGGTCCGCCTGTCTTGATTGCCACGAAACCGATGCCCGCGGCCAGGATGCCGAAGTTGATCCACTTGTAGATCACCGGCGGCTCGTGATGACCACCTTCTTCGTTCGCCATTGCGGAGACGCTCAGGATGAGCAGTAGGAAAGCTAAGGCGGGAAGGCGTTTCAATTAAGGCCGCCTTTCAATGCGGCGGATGCGATGGACTCGGCGATCGAGTCGCTCTGCGCTTCGAGTGATGCCTGCGCCGAGGCGCGCTCGGCTTCGATGCGCGTGCGGGCGTCGGCGATGAGAGCTTCGGTTTGCGAGCGCATGGAAGCCAAGGCGTCGGCCTGTTCTTTGCGTAGTTCGGAGCGAAGCTGTTCCTGCTCTTTATAGACTTCCGTGCGAGCCTGCCGCAGCGCCTCTTCGTATTCGGCTGCTTTCTTCTCCGCGGCCAAACGGGCGTGTGTAGACTGCTCGCGAACCCCTTCCGTGGCCGCTTTCCGCTCTTCCATCGCCTTGTGAAGCGGCTTGAAAAGCATGTACTTCAAATAAAAATGCAGCAGGATCAGCAGTACAAACGTTGGTGCGGCTTGCCACAACAGGGGCCACACTTGAGCTAACATCTGTTCCATTTGAAGTTGAGACAGGGTCCCAGCTGTGGGGGCAGGCTGCGATGACCCTAGAAAATCTACGCTATCACAGTAAAGTTAGGCCGAGCAACTCTCTCGGTAAGTTTCTCCTAAGCGCCAGGAGGCTAAGGAGGCAGACGAGAGAGCGAAACGACAATCAGAATTGCAGCTTGAAGATGATCTGCATGTATGTGCGTCCGCCAAGACCGCTGAAGCTGCCCTGATTTCCGTCGATCTTCCCGAAATTCGGAATATTCGCCGGGCGCAGGTCGACCGTGTTCGACGGGCGGTTGAAGAAGTAGCGTTTG
>DASRHX010000780.1:0-9955 GCA_035650295.1 Bryobacteraceae bacterium
AGGTTGCCATTGGGCAGGCCGAGGCCGATGAGGATGGGGCGGCTGGATTCAGGAATGAGGATCTTGCCGTTCTGCGTGTCGAAGCCGGTGAGCCGGTCGTCGCGTTCGCCCCACTTGGGATTCACTTCATAGCGCAGGCCGAGCGTGAGATTGAGATTGGGAAGGGCGCGAAACTCGTCGTGAACGAAGGCGGCGAAACGCTGCACGCGGAGGCGGGTGGCGTCGGGGTAGAAATAAGTGGTCCATTGGTCGGCGAGTCCGAGGTAAGCATCGGCAAGGCCCGTACGGGCGGCTTCTCGCGTGGCGCCGACGAAGGGCGTAGTGTAGTTGGCCTGGAAAATGGGCTCGATGCCGCCGGGCGGAAGCGACGACGTGTCGTTGCGATGGCGGCTGTACTCGCCGCCGAACTTGATGGTGTGATGGCCATGGTGCCACGTCATGTTGTCCATGAGCTGCAGCGAGTGCTGAGTGACGCCGAAGGGGTTGGGCAGAGTGGACAAGGCGCGAATGGGAGCAGGACGGGCCAAGTTGCGGATGTTGAAGTTGGGGAAGCCGGGCTGGATGTTGGCGCCCGGAATGTTGTAGCGGTCGGTGAAGACAGTGTTGTTCACCAGCGTGTTGCCGAAGCGCAGGTAGTTGTAGCCGGAACGGAATTCGTTCAGCAGATTGGGCGAGAAGACATGGGTGTGATTGAGGCCGCCGTTGGTCGCGTCGAGGTCGCCACGGCCGCTGTTCAGCTCATCCGGCATAAAGCCCTGGCGGGTGCGGTCGATGCGTTGTTCGGTATAGCGGACGCTGAGGTTGTCGTTGCCGGAGAGGATCAAGTCTCCCTTGGCATTGATCGAATCCAGCACGTCGGTGTTGCGTTGGAAGGCGATGTAGTTATTGAAGACGGACGGGCTGGGGTCGCGAAAGTTTGGAGCGGGGAAATTCGACGCGAGGTCGAACATCATGGCGTTGCGGCGGTCGACGGGAATGCGATTGCCCGGAAACTGAGTGCGAAGGATGCGCGACGGCATGGCGGGATCGGGCCGTTGCGTGAGCGGATCGTAAATGAGGAAGCCGCTTTGCGAGAAATCGCCTTGCTTTTCGAGATCGGTGGGCACGCGGCCGTAGGTGATGACATTGGCCGGTTGGCGGAAGCCTTCGTAGTTGGCAAATAGGAACGCTCGATTGCGCACGATGGGCAGCGACGCGCCGCCGCCGAACTGATTGCGGCGTAGAGGCTGTTTGGGCGGATTGGTGCCGCTGAAGTCATAGGGGCGGGCGTTCAGAGCATCGTTGCGCAGGTAGTCGTAGGCGAATCCGTGCAGTTGATTGGTGCCGCTGCGGATGGCGACGTTGACGATCGCGCCGCCGCCACGTCCGAACTCAGCGGAGTAGCCACTGGTTTGGAAGGAGACTTCGTGGATGGCATCCATGGCGGGAACAACGCCGATGGTGCCGCTGAACTCCATGTTGTTCGAGATGCCCTCGATGATGAAGTTGTTCTGGTCGGCGCCTTGCGTGCCGACGCCGAAGGAGTCGCCGCCGAGGTCGGCCTGACGTCCCGTGGGCATGCGCACCGCGTTGGGCGTGAGGATGGAGAGGTTGAGGAAGTGACGGTTGAGCACAGGCAGGTTCTGTAACTGCTCGCGCGTGACGAGATTGGCCACTTCGACGGTGTCTGTCTTGAGAAAGGGCGCGGCGGCGGTGACGCTGACCGATTCAGCGGCCTGCCCGATGTCGAGGCGCAGATTCACATGCACCCGCGCCTTAACCGTGATCTGGATACCTTCGGCGAGCGTCTTTTTAAAGCCCGCCTGTTCGGCGGAAACCGAATAAACGCCGATTGGGAGGGCGGGGACAACAAATTCGCCGGAGCTGTTGGTGACGGCCGTACGGCGCAGGCCCGTGCCGGCGCCGACGATGGTGACCTTGGCGTTGGGAACCGGGGCCAAACTGGGATCGGAAACCGTACCCAGGATGGAACCTTCGGTGGCTTGGCCAAAGACCGAGCCCAAAGCGCAAAGGAACAGGGCGGCAAGAACGGCTAATCGCATCGCAGACTCCTCTGAAGTGGGATTGAAGGTTCAATGTAAAAGCGCTAAGTCACGGTTGAATGGCAATTGAGTGTCGGCTTGGCTGCATTCACGTGTGACAACGAGTTACGAAGTCCGATTCCCACCCTTGGGGAAAGCCCACTGATTTTTGGCGGTCCCCCGCGGCTATCTCCGCTCACTGAAGCGGAGACAGCAAGCGATGAAATCGATCATTTTGGCAATGGTTTTGATGGCGGCGAATTCGGATGCGAAAGATGAAATGGCAAAGGTCGCCGTTTGTTTGAACTACGAATCCGTGGAGTTCAATGAGGCTCAGAGAGCGAGGTTGGTGGCATCGCAAATCTATGCGCAGATCGGGGTGAAACTCGAGTGGCTATTCTGCGGTAGTAAGCGCGACGGTGACGTAGTCATCTGGTTCCGGCACAAGGCTCCTAACGACCTCGCCCCGGAAGTGCTGGCGTGGGCATTGCCGTACGAAGGGAAAACGATCGAAGTATTTCACGACCGCGTGCGACAAAGCACGCATAGCTACCTAGGAGACCTGATGGGCCACGTATTGGCGCATGAGATTGCGCACGTCCTGCAGGGAATCGCCCGGCACTCGCAGAGTGGAGTTCTGAAGCCAAGTTGGAGCGCCAAAGAGAGACTGGCGATGTCATTTCGCCCGTTGCAGTTCACGCAACACGACGCCGAGCTGATTCGACAGGGGGTCGGCGCCCGCGCCGGCAAACGAGCCTCCACACTCGCTGCGTCGAACAGCCGACCGTAATGCCATCGTTGGGCCATGTCGAGATTCCGCTTGCGGCGTACCACCCCTAGGCCCGACACTGTAGGTTCAGGAGGTGTGCGCAGTTGAGTGTGAAAGTTGCCGAGAACGCCACGTGGGAACCGACCGAAAGATGGACCGTCACCGACGCCACCGAACTCTATGATGTGGCCCGGTGGGGCCAAGGTTATTTCTCCATCGGCGCGAACGGGAACGTGTGGGTGCATCCCACGAAGGACTCCACGCGGTCCATCGACCTCAAGCAGTTGATCGACACTCTCGTGCTGCGTGGCATTCCGCTTCCTGTTCTAGTCCGCTTCGGCGAGCTGTTGCAGCATCGATTGAGCGAATTGCACGGCGCCTTCACCGACGCCATCCGCGACCACAACTACCAGGGCAAGTATTCGCTCGTGTATCCGATCAAAGTGAACCAGCAGCGTCAGGTAATTGAAGAGGTCGTGCGCTACGGCAAGCAGTACGAGTATGGACTGGAGGCCGGTTCGAAGCCGGAACTGCTGGCCGTGCTGGCCATCGCCGACAACAACACGCCAATCATCTGCAACGGATTCAAGGACGACGAGTACATTGAAATGGTGATGTTGGCGCGGAAGATCGGCCGCAACATCACGCCGGTGGTGGAGAAATACACCGAGCTCGATCTGATTCTGAAACACAGCGAGCGCGTGGGCGTGCGGCCGGTGATCGGCCTACGCATCAAGCTGGCCAGCCGCGGCTCGGGGCGTTGGAAATCGAGCGGCGGCTATCGCTCGAAATTCGGGCTGACGGTGACCGAGGCGATTCGCGCCTTGGACCAATTGAAGGCCCTCGGCATGGAAGACACGCTGCAACTGCTGCACTTCCACCTCGGCAGCCAGATTACGAACATCCGCCAGATAAAGGCCGCCGTCACCGAAGGCGCGCGCATCTACGCCGACCTGAAAAAGAATGGCGCGGGACTTAAAATTCTCGACGTCGGCGGCGGGCTGGGCATCGACTACGACGGCTCGCAAACCGACTTCGAATCGAGCGTGAACTACACGCTGCAGGAGTATGCCAACGACGTCGTGTATCACATCCAGCAGGTGTGCGATGAATCCGAGGTGCCGCATCCGAATATCGTGAGCGAGAGCGGACGTGCCGTAGCCGCCTATCACAGTGTGCTGGTGTTCAACGTTCTCGGCGTGAGCGGATTCGGCGAGCAGGTGGAGGCGCCGGCCGAGTCACAGAACGATTTTGAGCAACCGATCGCCGACCTGATTGAGACCCACAAAGGGCTGTCGAAGAAAAATGTGCTGGAGGCGTTTCACGACGCGCAGCAGGCGCTGGATTCGGCGCTGAACCTGTTTAGCCTCGGCTACCTGCCCCTCGCACAGCGCAGTATGGCGGAGAACCTCTATTGGTCCATCTGCCGCCGCATTCAACGGCTGGTAGCAGAAATGGACGAGCGGCCGGAGGAGTTGGATAACCTCGACGCGCAGTTGTCGGATACGTATTTCTGCAATTTCTCGTTGTTCCAATCGATGCCAGACTCCTGGGCAGTGAAGCAACTGTTCCCCATCATGCCAATTCACCGCCTGGAGCAATCGCCTTCGCGGCACGCGGTACTAGGCGACATCTCTTGCGATTCGGATGGGAAAGTAGACCTCTTCATTGACCGCCGCGACGTGAAGAAGACGTTACCTTTGCATGCTTTCAACGGCGATCCGTATTATTTGGGCACGTTTCTCGTCGGCGCCTACCAGGAAATATTGGGCGATATGCACAACCTGTTTGGCGATACCAACGCCGTACACGTCAGCTTGAATGACGCAGGCGAGGTGGAGCTGGATACGGTGGTGCGCGGAGACACCGTGGCCGAAGTGCTCGATTACGTGCAATTTAATGCGAGAACGTTGCTCGACATGTTCCGGCGCGATATCGAGCGCGCCGTACGCGAAGGCCGCATCGGATACGAAGAGTCGGGCAGACTCCTTAAGTTCTACGAAGAAGGCCTGTACGGCTACACCTATCTGGAAGATTCTCACGAGCGGTAGGTAGAGAGAAATCGAGGCGCATTCCCTCCAAGCGCTGATAGGCGTATAATTCCGGCGGGACGGCATAGTCCGTCCCGAATCAATACCGGGAGGTATACGACCTCGATGTCGACCACCCTCGCTTCACCCACTCTCCCGAGTGGTAACACGCCGCAGCAACGCGTCGTGAACGACTTTTCCATTCAGGTTGCCACGGCGAACGGGAGCGGCAGCCAAACTTCCAACACAGTCCTGATGCGGGCGCTCTTCCAGATGGGCATTCCCGTGAGCGGGAAAAACATGTTCCCCTCGAACATTCAGGGACTGCCTACATGGTTTACCATCCGCGCTTCCAAGCACGGTTGGATCGCACGCAAGAAGGAAATCGATTTTCTCGTGGCGATGAACCCGGAGACGGCGAAGGAAGATTGCCTGGATCTCCAGCCAGGCCGGGTGATTGTGTATGACGAGCCGCTGAAGCTCGACGAGCTGCGCTCGGATCTGCACATGTACCCCGTGCCCTTCGACAAGTTAGTGGGACCGGTTTGTCCGGATGCGAAGCTGCGCAAGCTCGTGAAGAACATGATCTACGACGGCGTGGTCGCCTACCTGCTAGAAATCGACATGGAAGAGATTCATAAGGCGCTGTTCAAGCAGTTCGGACCGAAGAAAGCAAAGGCGGCGGAACTGAACTGGGGAGCGGCCAAGGCGGGCTTCGACTGGGCGGCGGCGAATCTGTCGAAGGACAATCCTTACCGCGTGGAGAGGATGAACGGCACCGCGAATAAGATCATCATCGACGGCAACGCGGCGGCGGCGCTGGGTTGCATATTTGCCGGCTGCACGTTCGCCGCGTGGTATCCGATTACACCGTCGTCGTCGCTGGTCGAATCGATGATCGGTTACTTCAAGCGCCTCCGCACGGATGCCGACGGCAAGGCTACGTACGCCGTGGTGCAAGCCGAAGATGAGCTTGCCTCGATTGGCATGGTGATCGGCGCGTCGTGGGCCGGCGCGAGGGCAATGACGTCGACCGCCGGACCGGGCATCTCGCTGATGTCGGAATTTGTCGGCCTTGGCTATTACACCGAGGTCCCGGCGGTCATCTTTGACGTGCAGCGAGTCGGCCCTTCGACAGGCCTCCCGACACGAACCATGCAAGGCGACATCCTGAGCAACGCCGTGCTGTCGCACGGCGACACACGCCATCCGATTCTCTTTCCTGCATCGCCCGGGGAATGCTTCACGATGGCGGGAGACGCGTTCGACCTGGCTGAGCAGTTTCAGACGCCGGTGTTTGTGAACACGGACCTCGACCTGGGGATGAACAACTGGATGTCGGATGCGTTTCCCTATCCCGAGGGGCCCATCCGGCGCGGCAAGGTGCTCTCAGCGGAGGACCTGGAGCGGCTAGGCGGTTTTGAACGTTATCGAGATGTGGATGGCGATGGCGTCGGCTATCGGACGCTGCCGGGCACAAACCATCCGGCCGCCAGCTATTTCACGCGGGGTTCGGGCCACAACGAAAAGGCGCAATACAGCGAGCGGCCCGAAGACTACATGAACAACATGGACCGCCTGGCGCGGAAGTTTGAGTCGATCCGCGCGGCAGTTCCCAAGCCGGAGGTCGACTATGCGGCGGGCGCGAAGTTCGGCATCGTGTTCTGTGGCACGTCGCGCGAGGCGTGCCGCGAGAGCCAGGATCAGTTCCAGCGCGAATACCAGCGGCCTGTCAGCCTTTGCCGGTTGCGGGCCTATCCGTTCACACCGGAGTTGGGCGAGTTTATCGACCGCCACGAGCGTGTCTACGTCGTGGATCAGAATCGAGACGGCCAACTGCACCAATTGATGAAGCTGGACCTCGATCTGACGCACCTGGCCAAACTGCGCGGTGTGCGCTACTACTGCGGATTGCCCATCGACGCGCGTTCCATTACCGATGAAATTCTTCGCCAGGAGTCATTATGAGTACGACAGCCGTTCCCCCGAAGAAGACCAACCGTATCGGGTTGGAGGTGCTCTCCTACAAAGGCGGCAAGACAACGCTTTGCGCCGGCTGCGGCCACAACTCAGTGAGCGAGCGCATTGTCGAAGTGTTCTTCGAGATGGGCATTCAACCGTGGACAGTGGCGAAGTTTTCCGGCATCGGTTGCTCGTCGAAATCGCCGGCTTATTTTCTCAATCTCGCGCATGGGTTCAACTCCGTGCACGGCCGCGCTCCGTCAGTGGCCACCGGGGCCATGCTGGCCAACCGCAACCTGATGGGCATCGTGGTTACGGGCGACGGCGACACGGCGTCGATCGGAATCGGGCAGTTCATGCACTTGTTGCGCCGCAACCTGCCGTTGATCTATATCATCGAGGACAACGGCGTGTACGGTTTGACCAAGGGCCAGTTTTCGGCAACCTCCGATTACGGCGCGAAATCCAAGGGCGGCGGCTTGAACGAGATGCATAAACTCGACTGCTGCCTGTTGGGAATCGAGCACGGCGCCACGCTGGTGGCGCGCACGTTCAGCGGCGACAAGAAACAGTTGCAAGCGTTACTCAAAACGGCCATCGCGCACAAGGGCCTGAGCATCATCGATGTGATTAGCCCCTGTACGACGTTCAACGATCACCCGGGATCGACCATGTCTTATGCCTATGTAAAGGACCATGACATCCCCTTACACGAACTGAACTTCATCCCCCACTTCGATGAAATTCAGGTGGAAATTGCCGACGGAGAAACGCAAGAGGTGACCCTGCACGATGGAAGTGTACTGCGGGTAAAGAAGCTCGGTCGCGATTACGATCCCACCGATAAGATGGCGGCGATTCGCGTTCTTCATGAAGCGGAAGCGGCGCAGGAAGTCGTCACCGGCGTTCTGTATATCGACACTCACGCCAAGGACTATTTCGAAACGTTGAACATGGTGGACGCGCCGCTGGCGGCGCTGCCCGAGGGCCTGACGCGTCCGGCGAAGGCCGCACTCGATGAGATCATGGAGGAGCTGAGGTAAGGCGTCCATCTCCCCGATTGCCGAAAAGCTTAAAATCGTCCTGGTCTCGCCACGGAACCCGCTGAACATTGGGGCCGCGGCGCGGGCGATGTCGAATTTTGGCTTTCTCGATTTGCGTCTGGTGAACGCCTACGACGTTGCCTTTCGCGAGGCCCGCTCGGCAGTGGGGGCGTCGGCATTGATGGCTTCCGCCCGCGAGTGTGCAACCGTAGCGGAAGCCGTAGGCGACTGCACACTGGTCGTTGGAACGGCTTCACCGGGCCACCGCGACCCACAGACTCCATTGCGGCGGCTGGAACGCGGAGCGCGGCTGCTGAAGCAGCATGCCGCCGCGAGCAAATCGGGCATTGCCTTGCTATTCGGCAGCGAGAAGTTCGGCCTCTCGAACGAAGACTTGAGTTACTGCCATTGGCTGATGCGCATTCCCACGCGTGACGAACATGAGTCGATGAACCTGGGGCAGGCCGTGGCAGTCTGCCTATACGAATTAGCTAGAGACGGGCGTGCGCCAGACAAAAAGCAGAAGGCGATTCATACCGCGGATGGCGCATCGGTCGATCGCATCGCGGATACATTCAACGATATTCTCAACCGGAGCGGTTACACAAATCCCAAGACGGCGGCCTCCACGGAACTCAAGGTCCGGCGGATGGTACGGCGATTGGGACTTTCGGAAAAGGACGCGGGTATGTGGCTAGGCATGCTGAGGCAAATTCGTTGGAAGGTAGATCGGGGCGAGTGACTCAGGAGGCCGGGTTGCGACGATCGCGGAGGGTCCTACCAGTTTATGCTTCGATACCACTTATGATGCTCGCCATTGCTTATGCCAGTATTATGGCGATGCTCGGATGGCGCGACGGCGATCCAGACTGGCGAGGAATCCTTGCGGGCTTTCCTTTCGTTGGACTTTGGTTTTATGGGTCGTTGGTGATGTTAGTGGCGAAGTGGCATTTAGACGTCAATGCAAACGGTGTCAGCATCTACTATCAACCGTTGCCGTGCGGTGCGAGGGCAAGGAAGTTTGCGCGCGAAGAGATCGCGGAACTCACATTGGATCGCATTCATGTAGCCAAAGAAGGCTACTCCTGGCGCATTGGATTGAATCTCTTGGACGGCAGGCAAATCCTTCTTCCAGAACGACATAACAAAGAATCCGAAGCGCGTGAGCAACTAGATGCGATCAACTTCGCTCTTGCCGCCGGAGTACGGCGCGAGCTTCCAGTGGGAAGCATCTACAGAACTCAGCATAAGAAGGATTGGGGTGCGGTGCGCCCCGTGGTCATGTGGGGCATTGCCTTTCTATTGGCGATTGTGTGGGGTCTGGCAATTGAAATTTCCCGATATAAATCTGCTTGAGGGGGGAACTACTGAGCTTTCTGTTTCGTCTTTGTTTGAGTACCGGCGACGGACAGACCCAACAACCCACACCCCACAATGTCCCCGCCGGTGGGCGGGCTGCTCTCTTAGAGGGCAGCCCTAACCTAGTAAGTCAGCTCAGATTCCTTTATTCCGGGCGGATGCCAGGAATACCCAGGTGGATTCGATATAAGCCAGTCCGCGCGGTGACATAGAGCATTTGCGCGTCGGCATCCCCCCAGTGCAGGTTCGCGGGTATCTCCGGGAAGTGAATCGTGCCCAGGTTCTTACCGTCTGGTGAGTAGATCCAAACTCCGTTCGGGCCCGTGCAGTAGAGCGTCCCTTCCTTGTCGATTTTCATGCCGTCGGGCAGCCCGCCCGGCGTCTGCGCGGTGACATCGGCAAAGACGCTGCCGTTGGCGAGCGTGCCATCGCCGTCAACATCAAAACTCATCCAGATTTTCCGCTCTGGATCGGAGTTAGAAAGATACATCACCTTCTCGTCCGGGGAAAATGCGAGCCCGTTGGGACGCTTCACCGTTGGGTCCTTGAAGAGGAGCTGAAGCTCGCCCTGGCGGATACGATAGACGCCGTTGAAGTCGAGTTCCTTCTTAGGGTCGTCGTCCATGCCAACGAAGCCGTAGGGCGGATCGCTGAAATACAGATCGCCGTTGGAATGGTACACGCAGTCGTTGGGCGAATTCAAACGCTTACCTTGATACTTCGCGGCAATAACGGTGATGGATGCGTCGTGTTCACGGCGTGTGACGCGTC
>DASRHX010000781.1:0-5379 GCA_035650295.1 Bryobacteraceae bacterium
CCATTCAGCGGCATCTCCACCATCTGCTGGTTCGACACCAGCGACGACACGGCCGCCGTCTGCGATTGAAGCAGGGGCGCGGTCTCCTTTACTTCAATCGTTTCCTGCACGTTGCCCACTTGCAGCCGCAGGTCCACCGTCAAGGTATCGGCCGCCGTCAGCTGCAGACCGGAGCGCACCAGCTTTTGGAAGCCCTGCAGCTCCGCTGTAACCGTGTAGCTTCCCGTCGGCACCGACGTTGCCACATATTGGCCCGCAGTGCCCGTATCGACCAAGCGCGTGAAGTTCGTCCCCTCGTTCACCAGTGTCACTTTGGCAGCGGCCACCGCCGCGCCCCCCTGGTCTGTGACCGTGCCGACAATCGTGCCGCTCTGCACCTGCCCGTAGGCCGCAGCTGCACTCAAAGCGAGAAATGCAACAAGGCGTTTCATGGTGGTTGCAGTTTATCGCAAACCATCAAACCCCAGCTTCAGTCCGCTCCGCCAGCACGCACAGCCTTTACCTCATCACACTTTCCGATTCCATCTGTTTCGCCGCCCCGGTCCTCTTGCGACCGCGCCGGAAGAACTGCTCCAGACTGTCGAAGTATAAATACAGCACTGGCGTGAGGTAGAGCGTCACCACCTGCGAAACCATGAGGCCACCGACTACTGCGAGGCCTAGTGGACGCCTCGCCTCGGCACCGGCGCCGTAGCCGATGGCGATCGGAAGCGTGCCAAGCAGTGCAGCCATGGTTGTCATCATGATGGGCCGGAAGCGCAATAAGCAACCGTCAACAATGGCTCCGTACGCATCCCGACCGTTGCGCTGCTCCTGCAGCGCAAAGTCGATCATCATAATTGCGTTCTTTTTCACAATGCCAATCAGAAGAATTAAACCGACGAAGGAGTAGAGGCTCAGAACACTCTTGAACAGCAGGAGTGTAATTAGCGCGCCCAATCCCGCCGAAGGCAGACCCGATAGAATCGTCACGGGATGGACAAAGGACTCATACAACGCGCCGAGGAGAAGATAGATCACCGCCACGGCCATCAGCAAAAGAAGTGGCAGGCTTTTCAGAGACTCTTGAAACGCCTGAGCGGTTCCCTGGAAGATTAACCGGGTCGTGCCCGGAAGTCCCAATTCTCCAACTGATTCCTCGATCTGGGTAACTGCATCGCCTAGCGCCGCACCCTCGCGCAGATTGAACGAAACGTTCACGGCGGGGAGTTGTCCGTAATGGTTCACATTTAGAGGCGCCACGCCGGGCCGGGTGACGGTCACAGCCGACAGGGGAACCATCGAGCCGCTGCTGGAGCGCACGTACAAGCGCGACAGCGCCGATGGATCCTTCTGGAACTCTGGAAGCACCTCGAGGATCACGGCATACTCGTTGGTCGCCGTGCTGATTGTGGAAACTTGCCGGTTTCCGTACGCGCTGTATAGGGTCTCGGCGATCGAATCCGGCGTCACACCCAAGGCGCGGGCCCGATCCCGTTCGATGTCGACAGCCAGGCGAGGGTTGCGGAGGCGCAAATCGCTTACTACGTCCTGGAGGGACGGCAACTTCCGCATCGCCGCCTCTAGCTTGGGAGCGCTTTGAAATAGCGAATTGACATCCCCATCGAGAATGGAAACGAGATATGCCGAACGCCCAGGCTGCCCTATCGTGATCAAAGGAGGAACGCGCATGAACACGTTGATGCCCGGAACGTCGGCTAATTGGGCGCGTAGTTGATTGAGTACTACGTTTGCATGTGGACGCTCCTTTGCATCCTTCAACCGCATGAACATGAAGCCCGAGTTTTGCGATCCACCACTCGGACCGCCGCCGACCCCCGAAAGCACAAGGCGCACATTCGGATTCTTTTGAACCACATCTGTGGCTGCCCGCTGCAGTTTGGCCATTTCCGCAAACGATGTATCCTCGGCCGATTCCGTTCCTCCGAACAAACTGCCTATGTCCTCGGCCGGCAGAAAGTCTTTGGGGATGATGAGGAACATATAGACGGTCAGACTCAACAGTCCAATGTTCAACAACACCGTCGCGAAGCGGTGGCGCAGGACGAATCTGAGCGTCCTTGCATACAGATCATTCATGCCACGAAAGACCCGCTCCGACAGCAAGTACAAACGGCCATGCCGCGCGTCTTCCTCGTGTCTCAGCCAGCGGCTACAGAGCATCGGAGTCAAAGTGAGCGAGATCAGCCCGGAGATCAATACGGCAACGGCGATCGTCACCGAGAACTCCTGCAGTAGGCGCCCCACAATGCCGCCCATAAACAGGACAGGAATAAATACCGCCACCAGTGAGAACGTCATCGACAGGATCGTAAAGCCGATCTCGCGCGCCCCCGCGATTGCGGCCTCCATCCGAGATTTCCCCATCTCCAGGTGCCTCACGATGTTCTCGAGCATGACGATGGCGTCGTCGACCACGAATCCCACTGAGAGCGTCATTGCCATCAGGGAAAGATTGTCGATGCTGTAACCTAGCAGATGCATCACGGCGAGCGTTCCAATGAGCGAGAGAGGCACGGCAAGGCTTGGGATCAACGTCGCCGAGGCGTTGCGCAGGAATGCGAAGATTACGAGAATCACCAAGCCGATCGTCAGCAACAGCGTGAACTTCACATCGGCGATAGATTCCCGAATCGTCTGCGAACGGTCGAATCCAATACTCAGTGTGAGCCCCGCGGGCATCTGGCTTTGAATCGCGGGAAGCAACTGGCGAACGCCGTCCACCACCTCCACCGTGTTCGATCCAGGTTGCTTTCTGACCGCGAGAGTGACGGCTCGCGTATTGTTGTTCCAGAAAATCGTCTTGTCATTCTGGACGTCGTCGAGCACGCGCCCGAGTTGCTCCAGCCGTACGGGGCTCCCATTGCGCCAGGCCACGATCATCGGCCGAAATCCCTCAGCCGTCGTCAATTGGCTGTTCGCTTGTACGGTGTAGGATCTCGATTCCCCGTATAGCGCTCCCGACGGCATCAAAACGTTGCCTCGCACCAACGCTTCGCGAACCTCGTCGAAACCAATCCCTCGAGCAGCGAGCTTATCCGGGTCCGCCTGCACACGGACGGCATACTTCTGGAGGCCGAATACCTCCACCTGGGCTACTCCGCTCACCATCGAGATGCGCTGCGCCAAAGCCGTATCGGCATATTCACTTATGTCGGACGCGCGCAACGTATCCGACTGTAGCTGCATGAACAAGATCGGCTGATCGCCCGGATTCACTTTGTTGTAGGAGGGGGGCGCAGGCATCTCCTGCGGCAGCGAGCGAGCAGCGCGCGAGATTGCCGCCTGTACATCTTGCGCCGCTGCATCGATGTCACGCTCAAGTACAAACTGCAGAGTGATCGTGGTCCTCCCCAGAGCGCTGGTGGAGGACATGTTGTCGATACCCGCGATTGTCGAAAATTGCCTCTCGAGCGGCGTGGCCACTGTGGCCGCCATCGTCTCTGGGCTCGACCCTGGCAAAGCCGCCTGGACCGCAATAGTCGGGTACTCAACTGGCGGCAAGTCGCTCACGGGTAACACGCCATAGGCGAACAGACCAAAGATCAGCAGAGCAAGCATGAGCAAAGTGGTTGCTACTGGCCGCTGAATGAAAAAGTCGGTGAACTTCATGGCGTCACCCGCAACGGTGCGTTAGGAGCCACGCGCAATTGTCCCGAGACGACGACTGTTTCGCCTTCCTGAATACCGGCGCCGAGCACGGTTATGTCCTCTTGAGTGCGCAGTGCGGTCACCGGGCGCTGTTCTGCTGTCTGGTCTCCGCGAACTACCCACACGTACCTGCCGTCTGGACCCGTTTGCACGGCATTATTCGGAACGGTGAGCGCGCCTTCATCGACGCGCAGCATCATCCTTACGGTGAGAAACTGGCCCGGCCACAGACGACGGTCCTGGTTTGGAAACAAGGCCTTCAACTTGATGGTCCCAGTAGTCGTATCCACGGCGTTATCCATCACATTTAGCGTCCCATGTGCCGTGGCGCCCCCATTCTCATCAAGCACATCCACCGCAATTTTTCGTCCGCCTGAAGAATACTTACGAATCTCGTTGAGATACTGCTCGGGCACGGCGAATGACACATACATCGGAGAATGCTGCGCGATGGTCAGCAGCGCGACAGTATCGTTCTCCTTAATTAGATTTCCCGCTTTCGTTTGTAGAAACCCCGCCGTTCCACTCACGGGCGCTTCGATTTTGGTATAGCTCAAATCCAATTTCGATTCAGCGACCTGCGCTTCGCCGGCTCGAATTGCGGCTCGAACGCTCTCCAGGCCCGCCATTGTGACGTTTAGCTGTGCGTCGGCGGCCAAAGATGCAGACCGGATCTCTTCGGCCTGCTGTTGCGCCGTGATTCCTTCCTTCAATAACTTCTGATATCTCTCCCATTGCGTGCGCGCGGTCGCTGCTTGCGCTCTGGCGCGTGCGATTTCCGCCTGCGATTGCTTCTCCGCGGCCTGGTCCCGCGCAAGCGCTGCCTCGGCCGCGCGCAGCCGCTCTAAGAACGGCTTGGCATCGAGCTCAAACAACAGGTCCCCGGCCTTCACTTCCTGTCCCTCACGGACGCGCACATTCACTAACTGCCCTGCCACACGAGATTTGATCGCCACAATCGCAAAGGCCTCGGCATTACCGACCGCGCGCACCTCGAACGGTACATCCCGCCGCTCCACCTTCGCTACGCGCACAGGGGCCGCGGCGCGCTTCGGTTGACCATCCTTCTTCTCTGCTTTTGCGCATCCCGCAAGGAAGACGCTACAAACGATCAGGGCGGTTGCAATTAGGACTCGAAGGTGGATGAGAGCGTACTCGCTCCGATCGGTGGAATTATTCATGCGTTGTCCTCAAAAACGTTGGGATCCTGCCGGGAGGAGACGTGTCCCAAAGATGCGAGCGGCAAGGGGGGCCTACTTCTCAATGCTACCCGATTCCTTCGATTGGACGACTTGGACGATATACTGTCACCACGATGTTGCGCCGCCACGTTCTTCCACTCCTGGCCTCGCCGTTGGTTCCCACAACCCGAGCGGCCGATCCTGACCGCCTTGCACTCATCCGCAAGCGCATGGAAGAGGCAGTCGCACGCGGCGCCATTCCGGGCGCGGTTACGCTGGTCGCCCAGGAAGGGAAAGTTCTACACCACGAAGCGGTTGGCCACCTTGACGTCCCCAAGACGAAGCCCATGGCCAAGGACTCCATCTTCCAGATCATGTCGATGACCAAGCCTGTCACCGGTACAGCCATCCTCATGCTCGCCGAGGAGGGCCGCCTAGCGCTCACGGACCCGGTGGAAAAACATCTCCCCGAATTTCGCGGACTACAGGTCATTTCAGCGCGCGACACGGGAGGCGGAATCACCCTCAGGAGACCCTCACGGCCGAT
>DASRHX010000782.1:0-4495 GCA_035650295.1 Bryobacteraceae bacterium
GGATGCCGTAGCCGATGCTGACGAGGTCGACGCTTGCGTCGGGCAGAGCCAGAGTCAGCATGTTGCCAACGGCGAATTGAAGCTTGAGCTGTGGTGTATGGCGGGCGCGGAGCGTGGCCGCGATGAGCATCTGCGGGCTGAGGTCGAAGCCGAGGGCGAGGGGCGACCGGGTGCGTTGGGCGAGTTCGGCGCAGAGGTCGCCAGTGCCGCAGGCGAGGTCAAGGATGCGTGGGGACTTGGGCGCGCGGGTCACGCCTTCGCGAATGAGACGCTGCTTCCATCCTTTATCCATGCCGAAGGAGAACACGCGCGTGAAGGTGTCGTAGCCAGGAGCGAGGATGTCGAACATGGTCGCGACGTATTTCTGCTTGAGGCGCTCGTCTTTGAGATGCGAGTCCATGTCGAGGACGGCGAGTTCCTTCGGATCGCGGCCGTCGCGTGCTTTAAAGCGGACCAAACGGGCTCCTTATTTCGGGCTGAGAGAGTAGTTTACCAATGCAGTAATTTCATCGAGGCCAAAGGAGGAGCCCTCGACGAGCGCGGAGAGACGGCCATCGGGATCGATGAGGGCGGTTGTGGAGTTGTGCACAACGACGCCTTCTTCGACCCAACTGAACAGTCCAAAGGAGCGGGCAACCGTGGAAACGGTTTCCGGAGGTCCCGTGAGGAAGTGCCAGTTGGGTCCGGCGGCGGTGCCGCGCGCGTAAGCGGCGAGGATCACTGGCGTGTCATAGCGTGGATCGAGCGTGATGGACACGAGGGTAAGCGGAGCTTCACGAAAGCGGCGCTGGAGGGCGGCAAAGGTCGCCGTAAGCCGCGGACAAACTTCGGGGAGCGGGCAGCGCGTGTAGATGAAATTGACGGCAACCCAGCGGCCTCGCAGAGACGAAAGGGCGAGCGGTGGGCCTTGTTGGTTGGTGAGCGTGAAATCCGGAACGATCGCTCCGATTCTCGGTTTCGGCGGAGCCTGGGCGAGATCGACTTGCGTCGCATCGAAGGCATCGCCGGTTGTGCGCACCTTTTCGGCGAGTCCTTTGCGGAGAGTGAAGCTGACGCGCGACCCAGGTTGCAAACCAGCGAACTCTTGTGGGCGGCGGGCGCGAAACTCCATCGTCATGGCGGGCATGGAACCGGGGACGGCTTTGTGCGCGATAAGCGCAGTGCCGCCGGCGGAGTTCGTGCGCAGCACAATGCCTTGCACCGAATGGCGTTTGGCGCAAGAGGAGGCGGCCGCGAGGGCCGCTAGTAGAACAAAAGCACGTCGGGACGGACGCGCCACGATACCTCCGTACAGGGCCCGCAGAGTTGTCTGTAGCCGCTCCATGCGGCACGTACGGCCTTGGGAACTTCCACCGGATGCTCGGGTTGATGATAGGTGGACAGCGCCATCCGTGGATGGTACTTCGCGATTGTTTCGCGCGCCCCGTTAAGAGCGTGGACCTCAGCGCCTTCGATGTCCATCTTGATGAAGTCGACGCGTTCGAGCTTGAGCTCAGTTACGAGTTTATCGATGGTAGTCAGCGGAAGCTTCTCGTCGGCGGTGTGTGTATCGGCCTTATCCTTTTCCTGGTTGATGACAAAGCTGTCGGCGGCGGAGTTGTCCGAGTGCTGGTGCAGAACGAGCATATCGTCCTTGTCCCAGACGCCCTTCGGATAAACGATGACGCGGCCTTGCTCAATTTCGGGAGCGAAATTGCGGTTGAGAACTTCGATGTTTTGCGGCGCGGGTTCGATGGCGACGACGATGCGGGCGCCGGCTTTCAAGGCTCGGCGAGTGTAGACGCCGACGTTCGCACCGCAGTCGAGCACAATGTCGCCTTCCTTGATGTGGACGGGACCGGAGGTGTAGAGGCCAACCTCCTCTTCCGCGATGTTGAAGGGGAGAGCGAACTCGCCGTGCTTGCGGGCTGGAATCCAGTAGGAACCGTCAGGGGTTTCCCATTGAACATATGGTGGTTCTTCCGCGATCTTTTTACTGGCGGCGAGAATGCGGTCCTTGGCGGCGATGATCCGTTGGGTATGGGCCGCGGCGTCTATGGATCTTTCCACGGTGCACCCTTGACCAAGGCCAAGAGCGGCAATAGCGGCGAGGCGGGTTGGTTTGTACAAGCTGACGAGAACGAGGAGCACCAACAAAAGAAGGGAAAGCTTACGAATCACTTCACGAAGGATAGCACCAGGCGTTGCCAAGGCCATGCGCGGCGCACATGAGCGGAGGCCAGGCCGGCACGAGTGGCCAGGGCGCGAAGTTCAGCGGACGTAAATGCGGCACGGACACTGGTGGCGCCATCGGTGAGAGTAATCGGGTGCCAGCGGAAGAAGGGGCGCGTCAACGGGAGGAAGTGCTCGGCGAGCCAAGTGCGGTCGAGGTCAATGCAGATGACGGCATGGCGCGCGATGCGGGCACAGGAAGCAAGCCAGAGTACGATTTGGTCGTCGGTGAGGTGATGGAGGAAGAGGGAACTGATGACGACATCGAAACTCGAGTCGGCGAAGGGGAGCGCGAGGGCATCGGCGACAACCTTGGGATGGGGAGCGTGGGTGAGGTTTCGCGCGAGGCGGTCGAGCGAGACGGTGCGGTTGCCGAAGCGCTGTTGGATGGAACGGGCAGCCCAGCCGTTGCCCGCGGCGATATCCAGGATGGAGTACGTGTCGGGCAAGCGTGCGAGCTCGGTGTGGAGAACGCGCTCCCCGCCAAACCAGCGATTGATGAATTCGAGTTCGGCGAGAATCCCGAGAGCGGGTTCGTCTGGCGCGTCGTCGAGGATCTCCGGTTCGATAACGCGCGGCATCGGTCTAGCTTAGCTGGTAATGGATGATGTTAGCATCGTGGAACTTTACACTCGTGACAGAACATCCAATATCCGATAGTGTGTAAAAAGGAAGAGTTGTAGCCATGACCTTAACGATCCATCTGCCACCGGAAAGAGAAGCGGCGCTCAAGGCCCAGGCGCAGGCGCAGGGTTTGAGTATCGAGGATTGGCTGTTGCGGCTAGCCGAGCGGGCGGCGGTGGAACCGGTTGAAGCTCATCAGAAGTTCAAAAATCTTTCCGATTTATTGCTCAACTCGCCCTTTGCGGGAGCGAATCTCGACTTGGAGCGATCGCAGGACTATCCTCGAACTGTTGAGATGGAATGAGCGGGTTCCTGATCGATACCAATGTATTGTCCGAATACAACCGGCCGGGCGAGCCTGCGCTTGGTGTGAGGCTCTGGTTGGAAACGACGGATCGATTGCTTCAGCACGTGAGCGTAATCACGCTTGCGGAAATCCAAAAGGGTATCGAATTACTGCCCGAAGGTAGGCGCCGTGCGCAGCTCGAAAAATGGCTGAAAGAGGACCTGGAATCATGGTTCTCTGGGCGCGTATTGGCGGTGGACCGGAGCGTGGCATCAAAATGGGCATCCGTGGTAGCACACGGCGTTAGAACCGGAAGGCCGCTGCCCACCGTGGATTCGTTGCTGGCGGCTACGGCGCTGGCCCATGACTTGATTATCGTCACGCGGAACACGAAGGATTTCCAGGGCGTCGGAGTGGGGACGATCAATCCTTGGGATGAGCTTGGGCGGTAACGGCCCTGGCGTGGTCGCACTTACCCTGTAAACGTCATGCCGGCGAAGCTGACGATGCTCTGATCGTCGATGTTCCACTGATCGTAGCGCCGAAGGGATCCCCGTGCGTGGGGAAGGGCTTTCGAAAAAGTGTACAAGGGCGAGGCGCCGCACCATTTGAGGTCGTCCTGGTTTTGCTGGATCAGTTCCCAGTAACCTTTGGAATCGCCGGAGCAAAGGGCTTGGATGCGGGCGCGGTCGCGCTCTTCGACGGCCCTCATTTCAGGTTCGCCGGCGATAGCGGGGGATTGGTCGCCATAGCGCGCGCCCATGTGGGCCATGTCGACGCCAAGGACGAAGACGAGTTCGCGCGAGCGGCGGGCGGCAATTTCACCGAGCGCGCCGATGAAGCGGGCGACATGTTCGTTGTCCTCGGGCATGCCGCCCTCGTAGATGCTGTGGGCATAAGCGCCGCACAGGATGGGCAGAATGCGCACCGGGTTTCCTCGGCTAACGCCGCCGAGTGGGCGGCCGTCGGGTCCGAGGAGACCTCCGGTCATCATGGGGCGGCCATCGGCGGCAAGAAGGCTGCTGGTTCGCGCCGGACCGTCCAGTACATGTTGCAGGAATGCCACCTGGAATTCGATGCTGTGTTCGGTGGCATGGCAGTAGTCTTCCATCTCGACAGCGCCCGGGGCAGCAGCGGCGAGTTCATCGACGAGAGCCGTGTCGGTGACAGCTTCGCCAAACGGTGTGATGAAGCTCTTACGCGTAAGGCCGAAGCGGTTGGGCTCCCCGTAGTGAGAAGTTCCGATGATGACGAAGGTGCGCTCGCGGTGCTCAGGGCGGAGGGCGCGGTAGGCGGCACGGTAGCAATCAAACCCGCCAAAGGGGCTGACATGAGGCGCGGCAAGGGCGAGCAGGTTGCCGTCTTCGTAGGGCT
>DASRHX010000783.1:0-2170 GCA_035650295.1 Bryobacteraceae bacterium
GCTGTCACTTTGGTTCGGATCCGGGCTGGTCTTCATTGGCGGTGTAGTCGGCCCGATCGCGGCAGTCACCTATTACCGCGAACTGCACCGGCTGAACGCGGCGATGGGGCTTAGCGAGAAGCCAGTTGTGGTTGCGGTTGCGCTTTCGGCCGTGCTTGCCTTCGTCGGATTGGGCATGGCAGGTTACCTGATTGTGAGTGGCTAAGCGGAATGCGCAGACTGGCGGCAATCCTTGCGTTGGCGGCAACCGCGTTCGTCCTCTGGTGGTATCCGCGCCGGGAAGACCAGCAGGATACTAAACCGCAAGCGAGCGATTATGTGGAAACCTCGGCCTGCGCGGGGTGTCACTCTGGGATTTGGCAAAGCTATCGGCGAACAGGCATGGGCCGGTCTTTCTCGCGAGTACGACCGGAGGACATGCGGGAAGCGAATTATGAGCATGAATTATCCGATCAACATTTCACCATGCGTGTTCGAAACGGCAGGTACTTCCAAAGGCGCCATCAAATCAGCTCTCACGGCCAGGCCGAAAACGTACTCGAACGCGAAGTGGACTATGTCCTCGGCTCGGGTAATCATAGCCGGAGCTATCTGCACAGAGCGCCGTCGGGCAAACTCATTTTGCTTCCACTCGCCTGGTATTCGGAAGGTGGCGGCGCCTGGGCAATGAACCCTGGATACGACCGTCCCAATCACTTGGGATTTCGTCGCGCAATCTCCTATGACTGTATGTTTTGTCATAACGGTTATCCGGCGGGTATGGAGGCAGCACGCGTGGGCGACGATCCCCTTTTTCCGGTCAAACTGCCGGATGGAATTGATTGCCAGCGATGCCACGGACCGGGACGGGCACACGTGGAAGCCGCCGGCGCCAAGCAATCTACCGCGCAGATTCGTGCGGCGATCATGAACCCGAAGCGCCTTACACGGGACCGGGAACTTGAAGTCTGTCTGCAGTGCCATCTCGAAACAACCAGCCGGACGCTGCCCTACTCCCTTGTTCGATTCGACAGAGAGTTTTTCTCCTACCGGCCGGGCGAACCACTCGCGAGCTATATGCTGCATTTCGATCACGCGCCCGGCACCGGCAACGACGACAAGTTTGAGATCGCCCACGCCGCATACCGCCTGCGAAAATCGGCATGCTTTCTTCGATCCGACCGACTTACATGCACCACGTGCCACGATCCGCATAACGCGCCGCGCGAAGAAAAGGCCGTGGCACACTACCGGAATGTCTGCCAGTCCTGCCACCGAGCGGCACACAACCCAGGCCAGGATTGTACGTCCTGCCATATGGCCAAGCGCAGAACGGAAGACGTGATTCACGCGATCATGACCGATCATCTTATCCAGCGTGAACGGCCCCGTCAGAATTTGCTCGCACCGCTCATCGAGCGTCATGACACCGCCGGGACGGCGTATC
The DNA here is from genome assembly GCA_035650295.1 of Bryobacteraceae bacterium. Lineage (GTDB taxonomy): Bacteria > Acidobacteriota > Terriglobia > Bryobacterales > Bryobacteraceae > JAFLBB01. Next base: position 1,427 of record DASRHX010000783.1, read on the forward strand.
GCGGCGAAGTCGTGCCTTACTACCCGCAGAACTCAGCTGATGAGCTGTATCTGGCTGTGGCCCAAGTAAACGAAGGGAGCAATCTCACGGCTGGCGTGCGACGGCTTCAGGCCGCTGTACAACGTCACCGTCCGGCCGCAGCTTGGTTATATTTCGAAATTGCCGAAGCGCTTTGGAAGACTGGGCAGCAGGAAGCAGCGATCTCATTCTATGAAGAAGCCCTTCGACGAAAGAATGATCTCCTGCCGGCGATTCGAAATCTGGGTGCTGCGTTGCTGGACACGGGCCATTTCGACCGCGCGGAAAGCGTGCTCTCCTCCGCGCCGAACGATCCTGCGTCACTGTCGACCCTGGGCGACTTGCACAGGCGGCAGGGAAGGCTGGATGCGGCAGCACGCACATACAAGGAGGCAGTGGCGCGAGATTCCGGCCTCGCGGAGGCTCATCATGGCTTGGCGCAAACTCTGATCTCGCAAGGAGACCTCAAAGGCGCCTTCGCGGCTTTCCAGGAAGCCGTCCGCCATCGCCCGGACTACGCCGATGCGCACTTCAACTGGGGCACCGCACTCGGCCAAGCCGGCGATCTGGCGGCGGCGGAAAAGCATCTTCTGCTCGCGGTGAAATCGAACCCGCGGCTGGTGGGAGCATATAACAATTTAGGTCTTGTATCGGTGGCGCAAGGAAACATCCGGCAGGCTGTAGAGCGATTCCGCAAGGCGCTCAAGATTGACCCTGGGGATCAGG
>DASRHX010000784.1:0-4983 GCA_035650295.1 Bryobacteraceae bacterium
TTGAAGCACCTCGACGGCCCCGAAGCCAAGACCATCTCCATGGCTCTGGCATTGGCGCCCGATCAAGATACCCCCTTTCCGTATGTGTACGAGGAATCGGGCCGCCTCCTTGAAAATGCCAAGAGCGAAGACAAAGACTGCATTCAGCTCTTCGGCCGTACCGTCGATTGGAAACAGGTGCACCGCGCCGCAGGCCTTCGCGAAGGCCTCATTCGTCTCATTCGCGACTTCCGCGTGCCGCCGGGATTTCTCACGGAATTCACCGGCTTCTATCGCGAAAAACCGCATGCCGCCGCGCTCGCTGAATCGCGCGCTCCCGGCGGCCGCCCCTGGCGTTATCACCGCCGCATCGGTCTGGCCCTTGGTTCCCGCTCGGGCCGCGAATTTGACAAGCTCCGCCACTCGATCACGCAAGAGCTGATCGGCGGCAGCGCACAACACGTACGACTACGTCCCGCCGGCCGCGTTGCGGTCGAATGGGCACGTCTCTCCATCGAGGCTGAAACGAATGTCTGATCAGGAACAGGATCTGCAAACCACACCCACTCCCGAGCCCGAAGCCGTAGCCGAGGCTCCCGCAGCTGTGCAGGAGTCCGCTCCCGCCCCGGTCGATACTCCATCGAGCGAGCCCGCGCCCACCGAGACTCCCGCAACTGAGCCAACCGCTGCGGCCGCGCCCGCTGCCGAACCCGCACAACAAGCTCCCCGTGGCGACCGGCCACCGCGAGGGGACCGTCCTCCTCGTGGCGAGAGGCCCCCTCGCGCGGAGCGGGGTCCCCGTCCGGAAGGTCAACAAGGCCAGCCGCGTGAAGGCGGTCAACGCGGTCCTCGTCCCGAAGGCCAGCAGGGTCCGCGCGGCGAAGGACGTGGTCCTCGGCCTGAAGGCGGGCGCCGCGACGATCGTCGTGGCAGCTTTGGAGACCGCCGCCCCGAGGGACCGCTCGAAATCGATCTCGAAAAACTGATCTCCGACCCGCTCTATCTCGATAACGCCGCACATGCCGTCGTCGCCCGCATGCGGGACCTCGACTCCGGAACACGCTCGCAGCTTCGCCGCTTCTACAACGCCGTTCGCCGCGCCACCCGCACCGCCGACGGCGACCGTCAGCACAACTTCGTGATGCTCCGCGCCCGCCTGGCCTACACCATCGCGCGCCATTCGCTTCGCTCTCTCGATCCGCTGGAAAGGCTTCTGCTCACGGTTACGCGCAAGAACGAGCTGCGCGGCTACGAGCGCTTCCGCGATCTATTTGAAGCCATCATTGCCTACAACGAGTAGGGCCTACAACGACTAGCCAGGCCAAGGACACCCATATGAGCGCTCATACCGCACAAACCAATCTGAAACTTATCGGGAAGCTCATCCTCGAAGGTGAGCTTCACTGCGAGACCGGCCTACACATCGGCGCGGGAAAAGGCTCGCTGGAAATCGGCGGCGCCGATAACCCCGTAATCAAGGATTCTTTCGGCCGTCCCTACATTCCCGGAAGTTCCCTTCGCGGGCGCCTCCGTGCTCTGCTCGAACACGCGGATGGACTCGTCTCGCCTGACGAACTCGTGTACCTTTCGCGCCGGCGTGGCCAGGAAGTCCGCATCCATCAAAGCGACCGCCCCGATGATGAAATCTGTCTCCTTTTCGGACGAAGCCCCGGCCGCATGGAACGCGTTTCCGGCGAAGCCATTGAAGGCTCCCACTCCACACCCGCGCGGCTCACCGTCTACGACGCGCCGCTCGACCTCGACTCCATCACCACGCAGATGCGCGAGAACCTCGACGACGAGATCACGGAAGTGAAGAGCGAGAACGCCATCGACCGGCTTACCTCACAGGTGAATCCTCGGACGCTCGAGCGCGTTCCCGCCAGTGCACGCTTTCAGATCCGCATGGTCGTCGACGTACTCTGCGAAGAGGACAAAGCCCTCATTGCCCGTCTCGCCGAAGGCCTCCGTCTTCTTGAGGACGATTCGCTCGGCGGCGGCGGCTCGCGCGGCTCCGGCCGTGTTCGCTTCGCCAATCTTCGAGCCGTGTGGCGCGGCCGTGAATACTACGCCAAGGGCGTGGCGGAAGCCGAACTCGCCGCATCGGCTGGCACGGGTGAACTTCTCACGCTGGCTTCCGGCGACGGTTTCGCTTCCCTGCTCAGCTAAGTCGATTTACGCAATGCCGCTCGCTCTGCTTGTTCGCATCACGCCCGCCGGTCCCTGGCGCAACGGCCCTCATACCGGTTCGCGCGACCGGGTGGACCCCGTATGCCACAGCGATTCTCTCTTCGCCGCCCTGACCGGCGCGATGGCTGAACTTTACGACATCGATGAGTGGCTCGATTCCACCGCACGCGCCGCGGCGCCGGCAGTGCGCCTCACCTCGCTCTTCCCGTTTCTTCGAGAAGATCTTTATGTTCCGCCTCCTAAAACATTGTGGCCTCCGAATGTTTCTGGCCGCCTACGCGCTTCCGGGGCGCGCTTCGTGCCCGCTCGCGTGGTCTCCCTTCTCGCCTCCGGTCAATCGCTCCGCGAAGATGGATGGGAAGTCGATGGGATGAGCCAGTGCCTGGTCCCTCGTAGCGGACGCCCCGGCCACTCCGGTCCATTTCGCTATGCGCTGCGAACCTCAGCCGCCGTCGATCGCCTGAACGGCTCCGCAACCCCGCACCAAACCGCTTGCATCGAATTCGCGCAACATGCCGGCTACTGGTGCGCGGCCACGTTCGACTCCGAATCCGCCGGTCAGCAATGGCGCCACAAAGTGGAAGCGGCCTTCCGCCTGCTCGGAGACACAGGCCTTGGCGGCGAACGCTCCCGGGGTTGGGGACGGGCCTCCGGACTCCGGTTTCAATTCGACAAACTCGCAACGCTCCTCATGCCGCGCTCCAATCCGCTGCCGGCTAGCTCCAACAACTGGTGGCTGCTTTCTCTTTACGATGCCGCACCAGCCGACTCCATCGATTGGACTGCTGGCAACTACTCGCTCTCTCCCCGTTCCGGGCGCACTACCACCGGCGCACTCAAAGGAACCGTCGATTTGATTGCGGAAGGAAGCGTGCTTTCCTCCAGCGCGGCGCCCTTAGGCCGCGCCACCGATATCACGCCAGAAGGTCATCCGCATACCGTTTTCCGCTCCGGTTTCGCTGTAGCGCTGGCTTTACCCGACGTCATTCAACCGCCCGCTCCTGAACCCGCGGCAGCCGCCTCTGAACTTGAGGCCGAGCTCGTCGCAGCCACAACGGAGGCGCCTGAATGAATTATCGCGTCACCCTTCTTACGCCTACGCTGGCCGGATCCGGCGAGGCGCTATCGCCAATCGATTATATGGTTTGGCGTGATCAAGTGAATGTGTTAGATCAGGCACGTATTTTCAAGCTTCTGGCCCGTGGTCCCCGTTTGGACAACTACCTTACGCAGATCCGCCGGGCCGACCGGCTCGACTTCGGTTCGTGGGGCGGCTTCGCACAAAACTACGCTGGCCGACGTATCTCCTTTGAGCATCCTTCCGCCGTGGGTCACTGGAACCGTATGCCCACCGATCACCTATTCATCCCCGAATTCGCCACTACCACGGGGGGGCCCTATCTTCCAGCGAGCGCCCTCAAAGGCGCGCTGCGCACGGCGTTGCTTGCATCGCGCTGGCAGTCCAAACACCTCGAAGGCCTCGCCGCCAAATTCGACGAAGGAACTCTCCGCCGCACCGCAGCTGAGGACCTCGAGCGCCAATCGCTCGGCGGCCCTAGCCACGACCCCATGCGCGCCCTCGCGCTTGCCGATTCTTCACCCATCCCTCGCGACAACTTTCAGGTCTACCTGTGGCGCACGGCGAAACTCGACAACCGTGGCGGAAAAGTCTCCTGGGGCTGGAAAGGCGTCTCACGCAACATAGTCGAACCCAATCGCCTCTCCGACGCCGCCGCGCGCTTCGCCGAAATGGCAAAACCCGGAACGACTTTCGCTGGCCGCTGGAACCAGCTCGCCCACATCCGGTCACATGTAAACGCCCAAACTATCTGCGCCGCGGCGAACGCTTACTCGCTCACCGCGCTTACGCTCCACGAAAAATTCGCCTCCGCCTGCGGCTTGAGCGGTGTCGTCGCATCCGTCCGCCGTCTGAAGGATACCCTCTCGGGTACATCACCGGCCTCATGCCTTATAAACCTTGGATGGGGAGGCGGTTTCTTCGGCAAAACCGGATGGCCTCATCCCGAGGACGCGAACTACCGCAAGCTCCTTGGCGCGCTACCGCCGTACAGCCGCACAATCTCGAGCGGCCTCCCCTTCCCCAAATCCCGTCGCATCCTGTTTCTCAACGACCAACCCGCAACGCTCGCTGGATGGGTGAAACTGGAAGTTCAGTAACTCTTCACAACCACTCAATCGGGTAACCGTAGTGTTTGTGCAGACGTGACTCATATCCTCCGTCCAACATATCCAGGGAGATGTACTCGGGACTCTTGCGCACAGCTTCCTGCGTCACGTTCACGAACACCTTCGACTCAGCCCACTTCACCTCTTTGATCCACTTCGGCGTTATGAGCACATGTTTCCCCGGTAGCCAATTGCGTGTGTCCACCACGGCATAACGAATTTCCGCCTTCTGATCTTCGATAAGGAAATCTTCAACGTGCCCGATCTCGCCATCGCTCGCCGCGACGTGATAGCCAATCACCTCCTTCGCGCTTCTGAGATGCGGATCGCCTCCAGCTTGACCTGCAGTCGCTACACTCTCTCGTTCGGCAGCATCGCCTTGCACCATAATTTGCGGTGCCGGCTCTAGTGGAAACCAGTACGGTGTCCATCCGTAATAGTCATAGAGAGACGCTTCCGCTTGCCGTTCTACCGGCCGGTCGGTATCGGTATCGGGACTGTTTTCGATCTGTGCCCGCGTGAGTGCAACCGGCAACCACTCCTCGCGCGAGTCTGGCGGTTGGATGACATGAGGCGAGATGAGAACCTTTCTTCCGGGCAGCCACTTTCCCGTGTCCACCACGTAAT
>DASRHX010000785.1:0-3009 GCA_035650295.1 Bryobacteraceae bacterium
GTGGGAAACGCCGTGCACAGGTTCACGCAGCGGCGGCAGCCGTGGCAGATGTCGAAAACCCGCTCGAGCTCTTTCTCGAGCTTGGTCTCGTCGTAAAAATTTGGCGACCGCCAATCAAGCGGATGCCGGGTGGGAGCCTCCAGGCTCCCTTCACGAATTGTCATGGGCGGAAGTGGTGTGAAAAGTCAGCCGAGAGGCGGCGTACTGGCGCGCGAATCAAAAGAGGAGTGAGGTTTGACACCTCACTCCCCTCGCCTCGCGGCTTCTCGAGCAGTTAGTCGGCCAATGCATCCAGGGCCTTCTGGAAGCGGTTGGCGTGCGAGCGTTCCGCCTTGGCCAAGGTCTCGAACCAGTCGGCGATCTCGCCAAAGCCTTCCGTGCGCGCCGCCTTGGCCATGCCGGGGTACATGTCGGTGTACTCGTGCGTCTCACCGGCGATCGCAGCCTTCAGGTTGTCGCGCGTCTTGCCGAACGGCAGGTCGGTCGCCGGATCACCGCAGGTCTCCAGGTATTCGAGATGCCCGTGGGCGTGGCCGGTTTCACCTTCGGCGGTAGAACGGAATACCGCGGATACGTCGTTCTGGCCTTCGACATCGGCCTTCGCAGCGAAATAGAGATAGCGTCGATTTGCCATCGATTCGCCGCCAAAGGCAGCCTTCAGATTGGCATGTGTCTTGGATCCTTTGAGTTGCATAATTATCTCCTAATAATCAATTATTTATAATATTGCCATGATCCCGGGGAAGGCTTCGAAAACGCCATACAAACACTAGTATTAGACTAAGTCTAATCCATGAATCAAGTATAGGAAGGCAGACGGAACGCTGTCAATAGGCTGCGGCAGAATCAGCGCGACAGCATGGATTCGATTTCCGAGAAAGTACGCGCGATTTCGCTGGTCTGGATCGTCGCACCGAGCTGGCGCGCGATCTGGGTGGCCGAGTAGAGGCCCCTGACCACCTGCCGGCCCTGGGCATCCTGATCCACGACGATGGCATGCTGGCGCCCCGCCTTCTGAAGCGTGGCGACGATATGACCGACTTTTGCGGCTTGCACGTCCGCCATGCTGAGCACTTCCAGTCGCTCTTGCGGCGTCATGATATCGCGCACCAGAACTTCTCCCCGACGCAACCCGCGTTCCCGCGCGGCCAGAACCGGCTTTTCGCCCAGAATGTCGGTGGCGGTGATCAGCCCCACTACCTTGCGGTCCTGATCGACGACCAGCAAGAGCCGAACCCCGCGCTGGATCATGCGCCGCTGCGCCTCATCCGCGGTATCGCCGGGCAGAATGATGACGGCGGTCACCCGGGTGAGATCCGTCATCACATTCACCGCCGCGTTATCGAGTGTGACTTTTTCGGGTACGAACTGGGTCGGTTGGGCATAACCCACGCCGGGTTGCAGCAAGCTTGAACGCAGAATGGAATAGTCCCGGAGCACGGCGTCATCCCCTTTCCAGAGCGTCCGCCGCCGCGCGCTGCACGCGCGGCCGTCGCTCGGTGCGGCGCTTGAGATAAGGCGCAAGTTCCTCGAGAGCCCGCTGGTAGACCTCGCGCTTGAACTCGATCACTGACTCCATTGGCACCCAGTAGTCGCTCCAGCGCCAGGCGTCGAACTCGGGCTTGGTGGAACCGCGCAGCCGCACGTCGCTGTCGCGGCCGACTAGCCGTAGCAGGTACCAGATCTGTTTCTGGCCGCGGTAGTTGCCACGCCATTCCCGCCGGATCCACTGGTCGGGCACGTCGTAGCGCAACCAGTCGCGCGTGCGGCCGAGGATGTGCACGTGCTGTGATTCGAGCCCGACTTCTTCCTTCAACTCGCGGAACATGGCGGCTTCCGGGGTCTCGCCCTGCTTGATGCCGCCCTGCGGGAATTGCCAGGCATGCTCCCGCACCCGCTTTCCCCAAAAAACGTCATTTTTACAATTGCATAGAATTATGCCGACATTGGGGCGATAGCCATCGCGATCGATCATGCAGAGCCCCCCGCAAATTCGTCCAGTTGAGTCGATTCTTCCACATATCGGACCCAAACAAAAGCCTCGGGAAACGCGACTGCGGCCGCGAGTTACGCCGCGCCCGAAATATAGAGGCGCTCGTCATCACAGCGGTTCATCTTGCGCAACCCCTTCAAGAACTTGCCGAATTCGAGCCCGTAACGCGCTTCGAGCTCGCGTGCCTTGGCCGCGAGTACGTCCCAGGACGGATCGCCCGGCGGATCGCGGAACGCAAACATGGCAATGTTGCCCGGTTTCTCGGCCGGCAGGCACAACGTGCCGGCGGGATACACCGCTTCTATACATTCGACATACTCATTAAACCTGCGATCGGACCCCCACAGGTTCACCACCAGCGCGCCCTGGGCGTCGAGCCTCCTCAAGCAGTCCGCGAAAAACTTTCGGGACGAGAGTTCCTCGACCAGGGAGTCGCCGTCATAACCGTCAACCAGAATTGCATCGTAGCCAGCGCCCTCGCGCGCGATGAATTCCGCAGCGTTGCACACCCGGATCGTGAAGCGCTCGTCGGACGCGGGCACCTGGAAGTAGCGCCGGGCGATCGACACCACGTCCGGGTTGACCTCCAGCGCCTCCGTCACCGACTCCGGCATGCGGTGGTAGATGAACTTGGCGAGCGAGCCACCGCCCAGTCCCACCAGCAGCACGCGCCGCGGTCCGGGGTGGAACAGCAGAAACCCCATCATGCTGCGCGTGTAGGCCAGCTCAAGATCGTTCGGGCGCGCGATCCGCATCGAGCTCTGAATGGTGTCGCTGGCGATGTGCAGAGATCGAACCCCGAACTTCTCCGAAACGTACACCGACCCGGCGTCCGCCACCGAGCGGCCCCATCGCCATCGGGAAAATAAACTCATGCCGTCCTAAGCAGACGCCGTAACGAAGAGAGCGGGTTGGTAGAATAGCGTTTTCAAAGATTTTAGAACCTATCTCAACCATGCGCGTCACGCAATTCCTGCTCTCCACCCTCAAGGAGACGCCCTCCGATGCGGAGGTCG
>DASRHX010000786.1:0-3007 GCA_035650295.1 Bryobacteraceae bacterium
CATGGCAAACGTTGGGCACCATAAACGATGAGTCAATCTCCGGTACTCAATCCTCCGGTCCGTGGTCAATGGGCGATCATGAATCCGCCAGGGCACGCCAAGCTCGCATTTGATTTCTTGGCGGTTGATGACCAGAAATCCCCGTACGGGGGTGTGAGCTTGCTCCGTCATATCTTCTCCACGATTCCAGTCACCTCCACACTCGCCTGGGGAAAGCCGGTCTTCGCGGTCATGGATGGAACGGTGATCGCAGCAACCGATGGCACACCAGATCGGGAGAACATATGCATGAGCAGCGATCTCTTTCGACTTATGTTTTTTGGCCCGAAGCTTATTCCTCCATTCTCCACATTGGGTGGGAATTACGTCATTCTGAAATGCGGCGAGTTCTATCCGCTATATGCACACTTAAAAAACGGCTCGGTATGTGTGCGCCCCGGGGATCTCGTCCGCAGCGGTGACCAGTTAGGGGCAGTCGGAAACTCAGGATCTTCCCTGCAACCCCACCTCCATTTCCAAGTCATGAATACACCAGACCCGTTTCCGCTGTTCAAGAATCTCGTTCCATTTGTGGTTTCGTCTGCGCAGAGACGAACGGAAGGAGCATGGGCGTTGCTTGTTAATGGCGCAGTCAGGAATGGTGACCATTTACGGTTGTAGTATGCCTATGGTGCCCAACCCCTCGGTCAACCGGACCGCCCGCAAGCGGGGCTTGCAGGTTCCTTCCGGCCTTCTGGCTCCGGCGGGCGGTTACCTCCAACGCTGGGCCGCGAACCCACGCGTTGCGCAAACCCGAGATCGCATAACGGATCACCACATGCTTCGAGAGTATCGATGAGCCATCATGTGGCCTATGACCGGGGCCTTCTGCTACACGGCGCGAAGCGCAATTCCGTCCTTGAACTCTGGGAGGTGGAGCGCTATGGCACGGAGAGCTACGGCGATTCAGACTACGTCTCGATCTACGGTTTGCCGCCGAGGGACTGGTATGTGAAGGGAATCCGGCTCCTCGGCCGAACAGCAGTCGAGTGCACACGGGATGAATTGGCTGACGCGATCGGGCGGGACATTGCGGCAGTTGCCACGAAACCTGGGCCAGTTCCCTCGTTGGTGATCGACCCTTTCGCCGGATCTGGAAATACACTGTATTGGATACTGCGGCATCTACCCGAGGCACGCGGCGTAGGCTGCGAACTCGACACGGCGGTATTTCAACTCACCGCCCGGAACGTAGAGGCGCTGAGCCTGCCAGTCACAGTCGTGAACTCCGACTATCTCACTGTGGTCTCGCGGGAGGCCACCGCAGCAGAGGATCTGATCGTGGCGTTCATCGCGCCACCATGGGGCGAGGCGCTCAGCAAAGATTCGGGTCTAGATCTGAGGCGCACTCAACCACCGATCACAGAAATCGTCGCGAATCTGCAGCACGCGTTCGGTCGTAAGCGGCTCCTATGTGCGATTCAGGTCTACGAGCTTATTGATCCAGACTCACTAGCCGAGTTGCAGTCTGGTTTCGACTGGTCGGCGCTTCGCATCTACGATCTGAACTTGCCGGGGCAGAATCACGGGGTCTTTCTTGGTACGAAGGGGTGGGTTCCGAACTGAAATCGCGGCCCAACTCCGCGCTCAGCCGGATCGCCCGCAAGCGGGGCTTGCGGGTACCTTCCTCGCTTCCGCTTATCAGCGGCCGATTAACGCAACGTTAGGCTGCATTCAACGAGCCATGGCAAATCCGCGACCGAAGGCCATCAGCAAGCTGTTGCAGGAAAACGATCGGGTCATCGTCACAGAGTGGCGGCTTGCGCCAGGTGCCGAAACAGGCTGGCACCGCCATTCATACGACTATGTTGTCGTGTGCTTGACTGCTGGAAAGCTGGTGGCGGAAACAACGACGGGAAACATTGAAACTGAACTGGCGTTTGGACAGACGTATGCACGTCCAGTAGGCATTGAGCACAACGTCGTCAACCCGGGCGCCGAGGAGTTTGCGTTCGTCGAGGTTGAAATCAAATGAGGCCGCAGCCTAACAGCCAGCCGGTTGCAGCGGACGCACCGCAAGCGGCGCGTCGTTGAACCGGGACGTTAGACGTCTCACGGTTCAGAATCGGAGGTTGCTTATGTCCACTCCCGAAGCACCCCGTCCGCCCTTGCCTCCATTCGAGGCTCAGACCGCTGCACAAAAGGTTCGGATGGCCGAGGATGCTTGGAACACTCGCGATCCACAGCGCGTCGCGTTAGCCTACACACCCGATAGTGTCTGGCGCAACCGCTCGGAGTTTCTAGTCGGCAGAGAGGCCATTCAACAGTTTCTCGCTCGGAAGTGGGCCAAGGAGCTTGACTACCGCCTGATAAAAGAACTGTGGGCATGTCATGGCAACCGGATCGCCGTTCGCTTCGCCTACGAGTGGCACGATGAGTCCGGAACCTGGTATCGATCCTACGGCAACGAGAATTGGGAATTCGACGACCGCGGTTTCATGAAGCGACGGATCGCCAGCATCAATGATCTGCCGATCGCCGCCGTCGACCGGAAATACCACTGGCCCCTTGGAAGACGCCCGGACGATCACCCTGGACTCTCGGACCTTGGTCTGTGACGCCTAATACCGCGTTCGAGACGCACGCGATTCAGCGCCGCGCACTTCACGGCGCCGCTCAACGCGAACGTTTAGGCGTAGTGCACAGGGTTTGCGTAGGGTTAGACTAAGTGAGGTGACAGCATGAACCGCCAAACGACAGGGCTGCGAGTTGCCAGTGTTGTATTTGGTCTAATGGCCATCGCGCAATTGGTGCGGCTATTGATACGTCCGGAAGTGCTCGTCGCCGGGCATTCGATGCCGTTATGGCCAAGTGTGCTGGCTCTCATCATTTTGGGCGGTCTGAGTGTTTGGATGTGGAAGCTCGCCCGCACGCCCACCGAGTGAGGCCGTAATGGCTGATTTTCGTCCTGCAAAGCGACGGCTAAAAGTTTCCGTCGGGGAATCTGTGCGTATCATTCGCGAGTTGC
>DASRHX010000787.1:0-2269 GCA_035650295.1 Bryobacteraceae bacterium
CGAAGCAAGGTGCACTTCTATCGGATAGACACTCGCTACGTGGTGCACCAGAACACCGACGCGGCGGCCATCAGGCCGAACGACGGTGCGCCATTGTTCTTCGGATAGTCCTTCAACGAATTCGGCCAGCGCACTTGCGCCTTGTTCAATTCTTTCGGCCAGTATTTCTGCTCTCTTGCTCATTGTTGTCTCCATTTCGCTAAAACACGCGTTTGTTGTTGAGATCGGTTGTTGATGACCGCAAGCCGACGACCTCGAGATATTCGGCATCGACGATGGTGCGTCCCGGCTCCACGGCTTTGTTGTTCGACGACCAGAGATTGACGAGATCGGCGTGCAGTGCCGCCTGGTCCGTATCACTGAGAGTTGCGAAAGCCCGCGTCGTCGGTCCGTAGTTTTCCCGGAAGAACTCCACGACGCCTTCGGGCGTAAAGGGATAGTCGAATCGGTAGTTGACGCGGGTTGTTCGCAACTGCGCCAACCCGCTGCCGAGACGTTCCGAAACGCTGCGTTCATCGCCCCAGAGAACCGGCGACGGCATACCCGGCGGCGCGATGAAGCGCGCGAAAGTCTTAAACATGGTTCCGATGAATCCCTGAGGAGTCCAGTTCCCCATCGCAATCGTTCCGCCGGGGCGGCACACGCGGAGCAGTTCCGATGCGGTCAGGTCCGGCCGGGGCGCGAACATTGCCCCATACAGACTGGCGACAACGTCAAAGCTGGCGTCGGCATACGGAAGCGCTTCGACGTCGCCTTCGTCGAACCGGACGTCAAGCCCTTCGGCGCTGGCGCGGCCGCGGGCCGCCTGAATAGAGTTGGCGGCGATGTCCACGCCGGTCACTCGGGCACCGCGACGAGCGGCGATCAGGGCAAGCTGGCCGGAGCCGCACGCCAAGTCGAGCAGCGAAACTCCGTTGGCGATGTTGAGCCGATCGAGAAACTCGACGGCGCCGACTTCCATGAATCGGGAGAAGTAATCGTAATTGCCGTCTTCCCACGTGGCTTTCAAGCGGGATTTCAAGCCAACGATTTCGGGTACGGTAGTTGTCTGGGACATGGTCGTGCTCCTTTGCGTTTTGGTCCAAACAACGTCGTTCGAACCTGCTCTCACTATGCCGGAACACGGCCGCCAGACCTTTTTCCGGGCGTTCGGCTTAATTGACCGATCCGCCGGATTTCGGGGTGCTAGACTCTAACCATTTATGGACGCCCTTGCGGAGATGCTCCGCGCAATCAAGGTCGATTCTGCAATCTATCTCAACGGGGTGTTTTCAGAGCCGTGGTGCCTGGCGTCGCCGGGCGGAAGAAGGCTCGCACCCGTCTTCGGAAGCAGCGGGCACATCATCATTTATCACCTGTTGTGCGAAGGCCGCGCCTACTGTGAAATTGACGGCCTCGAGCGCGTTAATCTCGAACCCGGCGATTTGATTGCGCTGCCCCACGGGCATGAACACCGGATGGGAGGCGGGAGCGGCGCGGCTCCTCTCAGCGTGGAAAAGGAGCTCCCTGGCATTCTTTCACGCGGCCTCGAACTGCTGACTGTTGGAGGCAGCGGCCAGTCCGCAAAATTTATCTGCGGTTACCTCGCGTGCGATCCGCATCTCAGCCAATCGTTCCTGGGCGGACTGCCGCCGGTGATTCGCCTCAATATTCGGGATGACGTGTCCGGCCAGTGGCTGGAGAACTCACTCAGATTCTCAGTGACACAGGCCGTGACGGATCCTGGCGCGGCGGAGATGTTGACTCGTCTGTCGGAAGTGTTTTTCGTCGAAACCTTACGCCGCTTCCAGCGAGAGTTACCGCCGGAGCAGACCGGCTGGCTTGCCGGTGCGCGCGATCCAGGCGTAGGGAAAGCGTTGACGCTGATGCACCACCGCCACGCTCATCCTTGGACCGTAGCCGAACTGGCCCGTGAGGTTGGCCTGTCGCGGACTGTGCTGACGGAGCGCTTCCGGCGTTATCTGGAAGAATCGCCGATGGCGTACCTCGTGCGCTGGCGGCTGCGTCTGGGCGCCCGTGCTCTGACGACCACCACACAGAGCGTCGCGCAGGTGGCCTTTGATGTCGGGTATGAGTCCGAGGCGGCTTTCAACCGCGCGTTTAAACGCGAGTACGGTTTGCCTCCGGCCCGATATCGACGCGACCCGGTCGGCGTCCGTACCTCCTGATCCAAGCGACTTTTAGGCGCGGTCTACGACCGCGCATGGGCGCTCGCAGAGCGCCCCTACAGTGTGTTAGCGTGATCCGGCGGTCAGTAAGTCGAGGAGCG
>DASRHX010000788.1:0-6342 GCA_035650295.1 Bryobacteraceae bacterium
CGAACCGCCGCTTCGCTTCGCGGCTCCAATATGGCGTTAGCTACACATGGTCGAAGTCGCTTGACTACAATTCCGACGACGCCAATCCCGTCTCTAACATCATTCCCGTGCGCGTCTCCAACTACGGTTTGTCTACCTTCGATCGCACCCATGTGCTGAAGATCAACTGGCTCTACGATCTTCCCGGATTGACGCAGGGGCACCGCGTCCTGCGCTGGCTCACCAACGGCTGGCAAACAAGCTGTATCTACACCGCCAGCTCGGGCGCACCCTCAGCCGTTAGCTTCAGCACCGTCAACGCCGTCGACATCACCGGCTCGCCCACTGAAGCCGCGCGCATCGTCCTTACTGGCGAGCCCTCGCTCTCCCGCGGCGAACGTACCTTCGGCCGCTGGTTCGACACCTCCAAGGCCGCCATCCCCGCCGTCGGCACCATCGGCAACGCCGCGCGCACCAATATCCGCCTGCCCGGCATCAACAACTGGGACCTCACCGCATATAAGAACTTCAACGTAAAGGAACGGTTCGCCGCGCAGCTCCGCGCCGAGTTTTACAACGCCTTCAACCACACGCAATATTCCGGCGTCGACGCGACCGCCCGCTTCGACGCCCAGGGCCGCCAGGTAAATGCGACGTTCGGCCAGGTCAATGCCGCCCGCACTGCCCGGCGCATTCAACTCGCCATCCGCTTGACCTTCTGAACGCTAGTCACCGGCTGATGCAAGCTCGTAATCGAAATCGTAGAAGTGCTTGCCACTGGTCTCAATGCGGATCGCCATGGTCCCACTCAGGCCCGCCAAATCCCCCGTACCCGAGTCGGGCACCACAGTGATTGTCAACTTTTGCGCTCCGCGCGCCATCGTGCCCGAATGCTGCAGGACAAAACTTCCTTTGCGTCCGTGTAGCATCCCCGTCACCCGCTCGATCGCCACGTAGCCCGCCGAGCCCTTCACGGATGTCATGGCGCTCAACATCTCGCCCTTGCTCGTCGCTTCCAAATCCCCGTGAAGCTGTTTGTCGATCGACGTCCGCCCGAGAGCGTTTCCTTCGGGCGCCGAGTCCGTGGATTGGGGAACGAGCTTCACGTCAAATGGTCCGGTGGCGCGTGTCGGCATGATCCATTCATTATCGGCTGCCGCTGGACGCGGCCGCGCGCGGATAGTTTAGGATGGCCTGTTAGATCGGAGTGTACGTGTGAGAGCCTTCATTGTCCGCCCGTTTGGCACGAAACAGGAGATCGACTTCGACGCCGTGCATGGCAAGCTGATTGCGCCCGCTCTGGAGCAGGCCGATATCACCGGCGACACGACGGCGGAAATCCTCGAAGCCGGCAGCATTCGCGCCGACATGTTTGAGCTGCTCCTGCTCGCTGACCTCGTCGTCGCCGACATCTCCATCGACAACGCCAACGTCTATTACGAACTGGGAATTCGTCACGCGCTGCGGGCGCGCCGAACCGTGATGATCCGTGCGGCGGGAATGGCAATGGTGCCCTTCGACCTGCGCACCGACCGGTATCTTGAATACGACCCCAAGACGCCCGAGTCGTCAGTCGAGCTGCTGCGCAAGGCTCTCGAACAGGTGAAGGCGAGCGAGCGCGTGGACAGCCCGGTGTTTCAGCTCCTCCACGAGTTGCGCGAACCGGATGTCGTCGGACTCGTGCCCGTCCCGCGCGATTTCGCCGAAGAGGTCGCCCGCGCCGTCGCCATCCGCAGCGAGGGCCGTCTGGGCCTGCTGGGCTGGGAGGCGCGCGGTTTCAGTTGGGAGATGCAAGGCCTGCGCATCGTGGGCCGCAGCCTGTTCGAGCTGCGCGCCTTTGCCGCCGCGCGCCATGTGTGGGAACGGGTCCGCCGCGTCTACCCGCTCGATGCCGAGGCCAATCTGACCCTGGCCACCATCTTTCAACGCCTCAAGGATCTGCCCGCCTCCGATCAGGCCATCGATCGCGTCCTCGGCAACCCGCTCGCCTTGCGCAAACATAGGGCCGAGGCTTACTCCCTTCGCGGCCGCAACGAGAAGACGCGCCTCATGAAGATCGCCGCCGGCGCACAAACCATGATCGAGCGTCAGCAGAAGGCCCTGCGGTCCTCCTCGCTGATGCGTTCGTATGAAAACTACCGCCTTGGTTACCTCCTTGCCTTGAACCACTTCTACTCCGGCCTGAACGCGCTCGCCATGGTGAATGTTCTGCTCGAACTCATCCGCCAGCAGCCCGACATTTGGGCCGAAGCGTACGACTCGGAACCCGACGCCGCCCAAGCGCGCCGCAAGCTCGAAGACGATCGCGACGACCTCGCGGCCGGTGTTCTGCTCAGCTTCCAGTCGCGCCGCGAACAACTCCCCGAGGGCGAACGTGACAGTTGGCTCGAAATGGCCGTTGCCGACCACTTCTTTCTCACAACCGACCGTCCCTCCCGCGCCGCGGCCGCCTACGCACGCGCCATCAGCGAACAGCCCGATTTCCGCGTCGATAGCGTTCGCCGCCAGCTTGAAATGTGCGGCGACGTCGGCATCTTCATCGGCCGCGTCGAAGAGTGCCTGGCCGTGTTTCCGCCGCTAAAGCCGCGTGAGCAGTGCCCCAAACGAGTCATCGTTTTCTCGGGCCACATGGTGGACGCGCCGGACCGCGTCAAGCCCCGCTTTCCCCGCGGCCCTGAGTTTGCCAGCCGCGCCGCACGCGCCATCCAAGAGCAGCTGGCAAGCCTCATCGACGGCGAACCCGCCGCGTTCGTGTGCATAGGAGGTGGAGCGAGCGGCGGCGATCTCCTCTTCCATGAGGCTTGCGCCAACCTAGGCGTCAGTTCCCGCCTTCGGTTGACACTACCCGCCGGGCGATTTATGGCCCACTCCGTGACCCATGCCGGTCCCGATTGGGAGGCTCGTTTCCGCGACGTCTCGCGCCGCCTCAAATCCGTCACCGACATCTTGAGTGACGAGGACGAGTTGCCAGGCTGGCTCATGCGGAAACCGGATTACAACATCTGGGCACGGACGAATATCTGGATGCTTGAAGAAGCTCTCGCCATGGGCGCCGATGAGGTGCATCTGCTGGCCCTGTGGAATGGCGAATCCGGTGGCGGGGCTGGCGGCACAGATCAGATGGTGGAATTCGCCCGCGAGCAAAGTGTCCCTGTCCGAATCATCGATTCCAAGGCGCTCTTTGGCCTCTAATTGGCAGTATACGATTATTTGCTGTATTTATACTAATGGTCCGTTGCATTTGAAACTCTTTTAGGGTAGGCTCGAAAGATAAGGTTTTGCCCACACGGCGGAGCTTTCCCCCGTCTATTAGGAGTTTCCTGCAATGTCCAATCTGATGAGCGGCGCCAAGATCCTACTCGAATGTCTAACCAGAGAGGGAGTCGACTGTATCTTCGGTTATCCGGGCGGGGTCACGCTTCCTTTTTATGATGCGCTGTACGATCATCCCATCCGCCACGTGCTGGTGCGGCATGAGGAGAACGCAGCCTTCGCCGCCGAAGGCTATGCGCGAGCGACCGGCAAAGTAGGGGTGTGCTGCGCCACCTCAGGACCCGGTGCAACCAACCTCACCACCGGCCTGGTGGACTCCATGATGGATTCGATTCCGATCGTCGCACTCACCGGCCAGGTAACCTCGAAACTAATTGGTAGCGATGCGTTTCAGGAAGCGGACACGTTTGGAATCACTCGCCCCTGTACGAAGCACAACTACTTAGTCAAGAACCTGTCGGAATTGCCGCAGATCATCCACGAAGCGTTTTATCTCGCCAACTCCGGCCGTCCTGGCCCCGTGCTCGTCGATATTCCGAAGGACGTTTTCCAGGGCCACTATCAGTATCAGCCAGTGAACTCGATCCACCTCCCCGGCTACAAGATTCATCTCGACGGACACGCCGGCCAGATTCGGCGCGCAGCGCAGATGATGTGGGAAGCTAAGCGCCCCTATGTGTATGGCGGCGGCGGCATTCTCGCCTCAGGCGCGTCCAAGGAGCTGAAGGAACTGGTGGAAACGCTCGACGCTCCCTGCGTGCTCACACTCATGGGCCTGGGCGCTCTCCCTTCATCGCATCCGAACTTTATCTCGCTGCCCGGCATGCACGGCAGCTACGCGGCGAACATGGGCATGTACGAGTGCGACCTGCTGATTGCCTTGGGAGTTCGCTTCGACGACCGCGTCACCGGCCGCCTGGCCGCGTTCGCCCCGCATGCGAAGGTGATTCACGTCGACATCGATCCCGCCGAAATCGGCAAGAACCGCACCGCCGACCTGCCCATCGTCGGCGACGTGAAGCGCGTGCTCTCCAAGCTCAACAAGAACCTCCAGGAGATGATCCCCACTCATCAGGCCCAAAACGCCGCCGGCCGCCGCGATTGGTGGTCGCAAATGCGTGCCTGGCAGACGGAACATCCGCTCCAGCCCGAATTCTCCACCGACGAGATCAAACCGCAGCATCTGATCACGGAACTCGACCGCTTGGGGGGCGGCAACGCGATTGTCGCCGTGGACGTGGGCCAGCATCAGATGTGGTCGGCCCAGTTCTTCCGCTTCAATGAGCCCCGGCTGTGGCTAAGCTCGAGCGGTCTCGGCTCGATGGGCTTCGGCCTGCCGGCGGCCATCGGTGCGGCTTTCGCCCGGCCGGACAAAACGGTCATCGCCGTGATGGGCGACGGCGGCTTCCAGATGTCGGTGCCGGAACTGGCGACCATCGCCTCACACGGCCTGCCCGTCAAGCTGATCGTCATGAATAACGGCTATCTGGGCATGGTGCGCCAGTGGCAGGAGTTGTTCTACAACAATCGCCTCAGTTCGGTCACGCTCGATTGCTTCCCCGACGCCGAGAAGCTCGCCGGAGCCTACGGATTCAAAGGCAAGACGGTCGACAAGCCGCACGAACTGCGTGCCGCGCTCGAAGAGTGCTTCGCCGAGCCAGGTCCCTACCTGTTGAACGTGAAGGTGACGCCGTTTGAAAACGTCTATCCGATGGTGCCCGCCGGCGGCGCAATCAACGAAATGGTGCTGGGACCGGTGAATCCGGTGACGGTGTAAGGGAGAAAGAGTTTTACATGCTCCAAGTGATTTCCATTCTGCTGGAAAACAAGCCGGGTGCGCTGATGCGCGTTACCGGGCTGTTGTCGGCGCGCGGCTACAATATCGAAAGCCTTACGGTTGCCCGCACGACCGACCCCACACTCTCGCGGATGACCATCGTGGTCGACGTCGACGCCGGCTTGCGCAAGCAGGTTATCAAGCAGATGAACAAGCTCATCAACGTGCTGCAGGCCGCCGACTTGAGCGAAGGTCCCTCGGTGGCGCGCGAGCTGGTGCTCATGCGGGTCCGGGCGCCCATGGAGTCCCGAGCTTCCATCCTGAAAGAAGCCGAAATCTTTGGTGCGCGTGTAATCGACTCCACGCTCGAAGGCTTCGCGCTCGAAGCAACCGGAGAGGCGGAAAAGCTCGACGAATTTATCGATGTGATGCGCAGCTATGGCGAGATTGATGTGACGCGGTCGGGCACTGTTGCCGTATCGCTCGAACCGCGCAAGCTGCGTCTGTCCTCGCCCGTGGCGACGGGGACGGCAATTACCTCTCAATCCACCACTGGAGTGCTTAATGGCTAAACGCTTTTACGAAAAAGATGGCAACCTTTCCCTGTTGAAAGGCAAGACGGTGGCCATCGTTGGTTACGGATCGCAAGGACACGCCCACGCGCTGAACCTCAGGGACTCCGGCGTCGATGTGATTGTCGGCCTCTACGAAGGCTCGAAGAGTTGGGAGAAGGCGCAGCAGGCTGGCCTTCGCGTTGCGACCGTGAAAGATGCCGCCGCGGCGGCCGACATGATCATGATTCTGGTCAGCGATCATATCCAGGCCGACCTCTACAACAAGGAAATCGCGCCCTCCATGAAAAAGGGCAAGACGTTGATGTTTGCCCACGGCTTCAACATCCACTTCGGCTTCATCAAACCGCCGGCCGATGTCGACGTCTCGATGGTCGCCCCCAAAGCGCCCGGCCATCGCGTGCGCGAGCTCTACACCGAAGGTGTCGGCGTGCCGGCGCTGGTTGCCGTGCATCAGAATGCTTCCGGACAGGCTCTTGAAAATGCCCTCGCCTATGCGCAGGCCCTCGGCAGCCTGAAGGCCGGCGTCATCGAAACCAACTTTCGCGAAGAGACCGAAAGCGATCTTTTTGGCGAGCAGGTGGTCCTCTGCGGCGGCACCAGCGCCCTGGTCAAGGCCGCGTTCGAGACGCTCGTCGAGGCCGGATACCAGCCCGAGATCGCCTACTTCGAGTGCCTGCACGAGCTGAAGCTCATCGTCGACCTCATGTACCGCGGCGGGCTCTCCTACATGCGCTACTC
>DASRHX010000789.1:0-3886 GCA_035650295.1 Bryobacteraceae bacterium
AATCAGCAGGAAGAGTCCAGCGACCACCTCCTCCTGCACGACGACACAAAGTTCGCCGCCAGCAAGATCGTCTTCTTCCAGTACCTCGTCCTCGCCATCCTCCTCTTTCTGCTCTCCGGCTTCTGGCAACTCCAGGTTCAGGACCCCGGCTACTACCAAACCCGCGCCGAACGCAATCGCATCCGCACTGTCCCCATTCCCGGCCCACGCGGCAAAATCCTCGACCGTGACAATCGCGTCATCGTCGACAACCACAGCTCGTTCAGCCTCCTGCTGTCCCGCGTCGAACTGAAGCCCGAACACCTCCACAGCATCTGCGAAGGCCTCGACCTCAATTGCGAGGACCTCCGCGACCGCCTCAAACGCTACGACCGCACCCGGCCCAAGTACGAACCCATCGTCATCAAGGAAGAACTCACCCCCTCCGAAATCGCCTTCGTCGAAGCCCACCGCGGCCAGGACACTTTTCCTGAAATGGAGTTGATCCACGAGCAGCGCCGCCTCTACGCCCGCGATGGATTGGCCGCGCACGTTGTCGGTTATACCGGCGAGGTCAGCGAAGAGGAACTGAACACCGCTGAATTCGCCCGCTACAAGCAGGGCGATGTTATCGGCAAAGCCGGCGTCGAACGCTACTTCAACGACACCCTCATGGGCGTCGATGGCCAGCGCCGCGTCGTCGTCGACAACATGGGTCGCGTGCGCAAGGTCATCGACAACAAGGAAGCCATCTCGGGCAAGAGCATCCGGCTCACCATCGATCTCGATCTGCAGGCCGTCGCCGAACTATCGCTGGAAGGCCGCAAGGGCGCCATCGTTGTCCTCGATCCGCGTTCGGGTGAAGTGCTCGCCATGGCCTCGCGTCCAGCCTACGACCCCAACAACTTCGCTGGCCGCATCCGCTCCCGCGAATGGTTCGAGATCGTCAACAATCCCGACAAGCCTCTCCTAAACCGCGCCATCCAGGCGCAACTCGCGCCCGGCTCCACGTTTAAGCCCATCGTCGCCATGGCCGGGCTCGAATCCGGCGACATCGACGACCATACGACCGCGCACTGCGCCGGCGGTGCCACGTTCTATGGACGCTTCACCCACTGCCACCTCAAAAGAGGCCATGGAACCGTTGAGCTCAACCGGGCCATAGCGCAATCGTGCGACGTCTTTTTCTATCGCGCGGGCGACCGCATGGGTATCGACAAAATTGCCGAGTATGCCGAGCGCACTGGCCTCGGAAAACGCACCGGCATCGACCTCCCCGGCGAGGCCGAAGGCATTGTCCCCTCCACGCGCTGGAAAATCCGCCATCACAGGCAGAAGTGGTACGCCGGCGAAACGATCTCGGTGGCCATCGGGCAAGGCGCGCTTACCGTCACGCCCATTCAACTGGCCTATTCCATCGGCGGTCTCGTGATGGGCGGCGCGTGGCACAAACCTCGTCTATTCCGCGACCAGGGCGCGCAGCCAGAGGAACCGCGGCGCGCACAAGTCGATCCCGAACACTTGAAGATGGTGATGAACGGCATGTACTCGGCCGTCAATGAGGGCGGCACCGCCGCTCGCTCAGCCCTCCCCGGCATCGAGTTCTGCGGCAAAACCGGCACCGCCCAGCTCATCTCGAAGGAGGGGGCCAAGAAGATGGACGTGGTCATGAAGGACAACGGCTGGTTTGTCGGCTTCGCTCCTCGCGAGGCGCCCGAACTCGTTGCTGCGGCTGTCGTCGAGGAAGGGGAGCACGGCACCGTCGCCGCCCAGATCGTGCGCGATGTCATCAAATCCTACTTCGACAAGCGCGCTCGCCTCCAGCGCCAAACCTCGCTCGCACAGGCCTCGCCAAGATATTAAGAACGTAAAGCCTCGGTGCCCTCCGAAACGCGCCCGGCACGCCCGCCGTCCATCCTTCATCCGAATGGAAACGGTATCACCCAACGTTCTTTCGCTTCCCGGCCCGGGCTTGGAGCCCCAACGGCTTGCAGCTGCAGATGCGATACTCATTCGCGTCCCGCGCGCCAACGGTTCCACCATCGAGCTCTGCCGCCAAATCCACGGGCTCCGTCCCGAACTGCCCATGCTTGTCCTCGCCGGTGAAGTCTCTCTCGAAGAAAAAATCGCCCTGCTTGAATCCGCCGCCGACGAAGTCCTCGTCGAACCGGTCGATCAGCGCGAGCTGGACGCCCGCATCAAGGCCATGCTGCGCCGTTCCACCGCCGCCGCTCCGGCAAACTTCCGCTTCGGCGACATCCACGTCGACTTTCTCCGCGGGCGCCTCTTCAAAAACGGCCGGCAGATTCCCCTCCCCGCGAAAGAGCTTCTTCTGCTGCGCCAGCTCATCGAACATCGAGGTGTCACGCTCAGCCGCGCTGCCCTGCTCCATGATGTTTGGGGACACCGCTCCGCCTTTACGCGCACTGTCGATGTCCACGTCGCCATGTTGCGCCAGCGTCTGGAAGATCATCCGCAGAAGCCGCGCTACATCCTCACCGTGCGCGGCAAAGGTTATCAATTCCGCGCCGAGAGCGTCTCGCAAAGCGAAGAATGTTAGCAACTTCTTACACGTGGCGCCACAACATTGCCGCCGATAAGCGGTTTGAACCATATAGGAGGTCGTAAACCAAACAATATGAAACGACGACTCACGATCTTGACTCTAACGATTCTTGCCGCGCTCCCCATCATGGCGCAGCCCCGCATGCATGGCGGCGGTGGCGGCAATCGCCTCGACTATCTTGCCGGCTATCTCTCCCTTACCGATGCGCAGAAGGCTCAGGCCAAAACCATCTTCGACGCCGCCGAAGCCGCCACCGAAACCGCGCGCGGTCAATCCGATGTCGCCCGCACCGCGCTAAACACGGCCGTCAAGGCCAACGCCAGCGATGCTGAGCTGGACCGCCTCTCGGCGGCAATCGGTGTCATCCAAGGACAAATCACCGCAATTAATGCCAAGGCGCAGGCGAAGTTTTATGCCCTGCTCACCGCCGAACAGAAGGCCAAATACGACGCCCGCGGCAGTGGCATGGGAGGTCCGCGCGGACCGCGAAACGGCTAACCTCTCCCTGTGGGACAGGCCTCGCGGCCTGTCCCCTCTCTTTCCAGCCGTCGCCCGTAAACTAGAATCAGCGCCATAGCCTACCCGCATGCCCAGCTTTTCTTTTCGTCGTATCGTCGCTGCCGCCACGCTCGCGCTCCTCCTCATCGTCCCCGCCTTCGCCGAAACCGTTCCGGGGCGCTACATCGTTGAACTCTCCACTGAACCCACTCCTACGATTTTCTCCACGCAACGCTCGCGCCTTCGCACCGAACAGCGCGGCATGCGCACGCTCCTGGAAGCTCGCAACGCACGAATTTTGGAAAGCGTGGAAACCGTCGCCAACGCTCTCATCGTCGACATCGCCGACGCCGATGCCGCGCGGCTCGCCACTCTGCCGGGCGTCAAGCGCGTGCTCCCCGTCCGCAAACTGAAGCTGTTCATGGACCGCGCGGTCATGCTGCATCACGTACCGGAAGCTTGGGCGCGCCTGCAAAACGCACGCTCCGGCGCCGGCATCAAGATCGCGATCATCGACACCGGAATCGAGACCTCGCACCCCGCTCTGCAGAACCCTGCGCTCGTGGCGCCCGACTCCTTCCCCCGTGCGAATAACGAAGCCGGACTTGCCTTCACGTCGAACAAGGTAATCGTTGCCCGCAGCTATGTCTCGTTGCTGCGCTCGCCCGATATCGATACCTCGCCGCGCGATCGCGTCGGCCACGGCACGGCGCTCGCTATGATCACTGCCGGCGTCCGCACCGCGGGGCCTCTCGCCACCGTCTCCGGCGTTGCCCCCGATGCCTGGCTCGGCAGTTATAAGGTGTTCGGTTCCCCCGGTTCCAACGACGGCACCACCGACGA
>DASRHX010000790.1:0-6234 GCA_035650295.1 Bryobacteraceae bacterium
TAATGGTTTTAGGATGACTTCCCTGGCCGAACGCCTTCGCTCCGAGCTCCTTCCCTCGTCGCAGTTGGAAGAGCTCTTCTTCGACACCATCGTCCGCCTCTCGACCTGCGCCTCGTTCTTGTCGCAGCACATCGAGCGCGATCCCGATTTCACCCAAACTGAAACCCCGCGCCGCATGCGGATTCTGCTCACCACCGAATCCAAACTGCGCTACGCCTACGAAGAGTTCCGCCGCCTCAAAATGGCTCGTCAACTGCAACTTGAGGACCCCGCTCAGGCTGCCCGCCCGCTGCTCGCCGTAGTCGCCACCCACACCTCACGCAGCGGTTTCCGTGCACAACGCCGCACTGCCGCCGCGCCACAAATGCCGATTACTCGCCCGGTAGCGCCAGGTAGAAACGCAGCCTGCCCCTGCAACTCCGGCCTGAAGTACAAACGCTGCTGCGCGAACAAGCAACAGGCAGCGGCTTAATTCTGCGTTAATCGCTTGAGAGGGAAATCGACGGAATCCGTCCGGGCCTCTCGCATGATCTGCTCCATGCGCTTCACGATGTCCGGATGCGCCGCCGCCACATCCTTCGTCTCGCCAATGTCGGCCGGCATGTCGTACAACTCCACGCGCCCCTGGTTTGCGCTCCGTTTCACGCCCTTCCAGCGGTCCATGCGCACCGCCTGGTCGAATCCGCGTTCGTGGAACTCCCAGTACAAATACTCATGATTTTGTTGCGGCTTGCCAAGTAAGGCATTCGCCATCGAGATTCCGTCGATGCCTTTCGGCGCGGGAACGCCCACGAGTTCGGCCACCGTCGGCAGCACATCCCAGAAGGCCCATATCTGGTCGCTCACCTTGCCTTCCGGCACGTGACCTGGCCACCGCGCGAGCATCGGTACATGAATGCCGCCTTCGTACAGATCGCGCTTCCAGCCCTTGTAGGGACCGTTCGAATCGAAGAAGTCCACTTTGTGTCCACCTTCCTGGTGTGAGCCGTTGTCGGAAGTGAAGATCACGAGCGTGTTGCGGTCCAGGTTGTGCTCGGCCAGTTTCGCCATCACACTGCCGACTGCTACATCGAGCCGCTCGACCATCGCCGCGAAGCCCTTTTCCGGATTTGCCCATTGCTTGTCCTTGTACGAGCCGTAATCGGGCACTTCCATCCCATCGCCCTTCTGACTGCCCAGTTCGTTGTTCGTGTGGGGCACCGTGAACGGCAGATAGAGGAAGAACGAGTGCGCTCGATTGCGGTCGATGAACTCCAGCCCCTTGGCAAGGATCGTGTCCGGCGCGTACTCACCTTTGGCGCCATTGAAATTCTTCCGCAAAAACACCTCGGTCTCGTTGTGCCACAGGTGTTCCGGATAGAAAAGGTGGGCGTGCACCTGGCTCGGGTAGCCGAACCACTCGTCG
The DNA here is from genome assembly GCA_035650295.1 of Bryobacteraceae bacterium. GTDB lineage: Bacteria > Acidobacteriota > Terriglobia > Bryobacterales > Bryobacteraceae > JAFLBB01. Next base: position 1,406 of record DASRHX010000790.1, read on the forward strand.
AACCCCTGTGCGTTGGGCCTCCCAAGCGTGGCGGGGCCGCCAATGCCCCACTTGCCGAACATGCCCGTGGTGTACCCCGCCATCTTGCAGACCTCGGCGATGGTCACCTCGTCCGGCTGAATGGCGATCTCCGGACTTCGGTTACCGCGCACCGTGGCATGGCCCTGGTGCTTCCCTGTCATCAGCGAACAGCGTGATGGCGCGCACACCGTCGCCCCCGAATACGCCTGCGTGAACCGCGTGCCCTGCGCCGCGAGCTTGTCGATGTTGGGCGTCGCGATCTGCTTCTGCCCGTAACAGCCCAAGTCGCCGATACCCAAATCGTCGGCCAGGATAAACACAATGTTCGGCCGCTGCGCCTGCGCCGCAAGTGGATGTGCCGCCGCCGCGATCGCCGCTCCCAAGAAACTCCGTCGCTTCATCTCGTCCTGCCTCTCTCTGCGTCCAAGTAGTGCCGCTCGCTCACTTCCCGTAAGCGTGCCGCCGCCGACTCTGGCGTGATGTCTCGCGCCGGACCGCCCATCATTTCAAACCCGACCATAAATTTCCTCACCGTCGCCGAGCGCAACAGCGGCGGATAGTAGTGGGCATGCAGGTGCACGTGGGCATACTCACCGCCATCGGTGGGTTTTTGGTGCAAGCCCATCGTATAAGGGAACGGGCTCTCGAACAGGTTGTCGTAGCGCGTCGTGAGCATTCGCTGGATGTTGCCTAGAGCGCGCTGCTCGCTCGTGGTCAACTCGTCCACCGCTGCCATGTGCCGCCGTGGCAGCACCAGCGTCTCAAATGGCCAAACCGCCCAAAATGGCACCAGCGCGACGAAGCTTTCGTTTTCGCACACGATGCGCTCGCCCGCTTCCAACTCCTGCCGCAAGTACGAGCACAACAAGCACTCGCCGTGCCGCTCGCAATGCGCACTCTGTGCCGCCAGCTCCCGCGCATGCTCGAAAGGAACGCTCTCCACCGCCCATACCTGACAGTGCGGATGCGGGTTACTCGCTCCCATCATCTCGCCGCGGTTCTCGAAGATCTGCACGGTGCTCACGTAGTCCAGTGTGCCCAGTTCCCGGAACTGACGGCCCCATTCGGCCACAACCAACGCCAGCGCGTCATCGTCCATGCGCGAAACGGTCAGCCCATGATCCGGCGAGAAGCAAATTACGCGGCACAACCCGCGCTCGCTCCGCGCTTGCAGCAGGCCATCGTCCATTGCAAACGGCTCCCCATCGGGCAGCAGGGCCCCGAAGTCGTTGTCGAAGACGAAGGTCGACTCGTACGCCGGATTGCGGTGCCCACCCACGCGCTCGTTGCCTGGACACAGATAACATCCTGGATCGTAGGACACCGGCGCAGGCTGCGGCACGCGCTCCATCTGCCCTTGCCAAGGGCGTTTCGCGCGGTGCGGCGACACGATCGTCCAATCGCCGTTCAGCGCGTTGTAGCGCCGGTGCGGAATATCGCTCCACGCCTTCACGCCGCGCGCACCTCGCTCGTCCCCGCCACTGTCCTGCACACGAAGATCACAGCGTCCTTGCCCGTCGCCGACTTGTACCCGGCAGTCAACCTCGTCTTCAGACGCTCCACCTCATCACGCTCCACAAGGCTGATCGTGCATCCGCCAAAACCACCGCCCGTCATTCGCGAGCCATACACTCCGTCCGCGCCGCGCGCTAACTCCACCATTACGTCCAATTCGCCGCAACTTACCTCGTAGTCGTCGCGCAAGCTCTCATGCGAAGCGTACATCTCCTTCCCGAAGTCATCCAAACGGCGCGCACGCAGCGCGCCGGCCGCTCGCAAAACCCGCGCATTCTCGGTCACGATATGTCGCGCACGCCGTCCCTCGCGTTCTGGCCACCGTGGCATCCATTGCGCCAGGTCGGCTTCGTTCAGATCGCGCAGCTTCGCCACCCCCGCCATATGGGAGGCCTCTTCGCAATCGTCACGCCGCTCGTTATAGGCGCTCCCGGCGAGCTCGTGTTTCACCATCGTGTTGGCCACTACCAGCGACACGCCTTCGGGCAGTGGGAGCCGTTCATGTTCCAATGTGCGGCAATCCAGCAACAAAGCGTGGCCTTCAACTCCAAAGCAGGAAGCAAACTGGTCCATGATCCCGCAACGCATGCCGACGAATTCCACCTCCGCCTGCTGGCACAGTTGCGCAAGCTCCATCGGAGGCAAGTCCACAAACGAGACCGCGAGCAGCGCCTTCGCCGCCGCAACCTCGAGCGCCGCCGACGAACTCAAGCCCGCGCCCAGCGGAACCTCGCTGCGAATCAGCAGATCGGCCCCCTGTAGCGCGTGCCGCGCGCCCTCGAGTTGCAGCGCCACGCCCTGCACATAGTCCTGCCACGTATGCGTGGGCGTCGGTTGCGCATCGTCGAGCGAGAACTCGATCCGCTCGCCCAGGTTCTCCGAGTACACGCAGACACGCCTGTCGTTGCGCGCTGCCGCGCCGCACCAGGTCTCAAAGTGGATCGCCGCCGGCATCACGTATCCGTCGTTGTAGTCGGTGTGCTCGCCAATCAGGTTCACGCGTCCGGGCGCGCGGAACAGGCGCGGCTCGCGGCCAAAATGCCTGCGGAACTCCTGGGCCAAAGACTTCTTCATCGGGAGGCTTGCCGCGCCGTCCCCCTCCGGCTTCCGAGGAGAAATGCGCCGCCCGCCGCAACGAGCACGCCTCCCCAGATGAGGTTGATGTTGCGGCCGTTGCTCTTACGATATTGCGCCGGATCGGCCACGAGCCCGTAAACCATCAGGATCAATCCCAGCAACGCCAGCAACCCTCCGATTGGCTTTCGTATGTCGATTCCCATCTGCGTTCCTTACCAAAAAATGATGTTCAGCGCCGCCACCAGCGCGAGTATGATCAAGCCCAGCGTCGCCGGCTTCTGGTGCCAGGCGAGGCCCGCATCCGACTGCCGCTCCGTGAGCGGCCACACGAGGCCGCGCATGTCTTCCTCGCGGTGCGCGCGAGTTGCCAGACTTGCCACGATCGTCGCGAGAAAGCACGCCGTCCAGGCGAAAATCGCCGTCCAAAAGTTCTGCGCCATCTCGCTCGGATATGCCGTCATCACGCCTAGCCAACCGCCCTTGATGCCAACTGCCGAGCCCGCGGGAAGCGATAGCCCATGATGCAACGCCGCCGCCGCCGTGCCTGCCACAAGCCCAAAGAACGCCCCGTGTCCGGTCGCCCGCTTCCAGAACATGCCCAATAGGAAGGTCGCGAACAGCGGCGCGTTCACAAAGGCGAACACGAGCTGCAAAAAGTCCATGATGTTGTTGAACTGCGTGGCGAGATATGCCGCCGCCACCGAGGCGCCAATGCCGCCCACCGTCGATGCGCGGCCCATCCACAAGTAATGGGCGTCGGATTCCCTGGGCCGAATGTAGGCCTGATAGATGTCGTAGGTCCACACCGTGTTGAACGCCGTCACGTTGCCTGCCATGCCCGACATGAACGAGGCCATCAGCGCGGTCAGACCCAGGCCCAACATGCCCGACGGAAAGTAATGGCCGAGCATCATCGGGATCGTCATGTCGTAGTTCAGGCTGCCGTCCGGCTTGAGCGGCAGCTGAAATCCATCGGCGCCGGAGGTCTTCGTCAATGCGATGGCGATCATGCCCGGCACGATCACCAGAAACGGAAAGATCATCTTCGGAAACGCCGCGATCAGCGGCGTGCGCCGCGCCGCCAGCATCGAATCGGCCGCCATCGCACGCTGCACCACGAGAAAGTCCGTGCACCAATAGCCGAACGACAAAACGAAGCCAAGTCCCATCAACGTCCCGAACCACTCCACACCCAATGGGTTCGCCGACGCGTTGCCCAACGTGCCCCACAACGATGTAAATGCGCTCGCTTCGAAGCCGCGTCCAGTTGAGACTGCGGCCAGGCGCTCCGTCAGCCCGCTCCATCCCCCGACGTTCTCCAAACCCAGCAACACCAGCGGCAGAAACCCTGCCACGATCAGGAAGAATTGCAGAACCTCGTTATAGATTGCCGACGTCAGCCCGCCCAGCGTGATGTACAGCAGCACAACCACCGCCGACAGCAGGATGCAGGCATTGAAATCCCACCCCAGCAGCGCTGTCAGCAACAGCCCCATCGCATAGAGCGAGATGCCCGAAGAAAACACCGTCATCGCGGCAAAGCTCAGCGCGTTGAACCCGCGCGTCTTCTCATCGAAGCGCAGCTTCAAGTACTCCGGCACCGAGCGCGCCCGCGAACCGTAATAGAACGGCATCATGAACACACCCACGAACACCATCGCCGGTACCGCGCCCACCCAGTAGAAATGCGCCGTCGCGATGCCATACTTCGCGCCCGACGCCGCCATGCCCATCACCTCTTGCGCCCCCAGGTTTGCCGACAGAAACGCGAGACCCGTCACCCACGCCGGCAGCGCGCGTCCCGACATGAAAAAATCGTCGCTCGATTTCATGTAGCGCTTGAGCGCGAAGCCGATTCCGAGCACGAATACGAGGTAAGTGCACAGAATGAGATAGTCGACGGGGGCCAGCTCGATGCGGGGCATGAATGGGGTTGTCCGTTAAGCGGTTAATTATAATCCAGGGGTCTTCAATGTCCTGCACGCCTGTGCGCCTTCGTGCGTCAGCAATGGCAAAGGAGTTCCATTCGCTATGAGAGCCTGCCTTCTGGTTTTCACCGCCGCGCTGATCGCCAACGTCGCATTCGCCCAACGCGACTTGCCCACATACATATCCCGTGAGATGACGTTCCAACACGCCAACTCAGCGCAGCAGTACCAGGAGATCGCGATGGTCCTGCGCGGCGTGGGGCAACTGCCGAAGGTCGAGGTCATGGA
>DASRHX010000791.1:0-4076 GCA_035650295.1 Bryobacteraceae bacterium
TTGGTACAGGAGACGAGCGTCGCGCAAAGCACGCTCCAGTGGCGCGAGAAGGACTCGGACGGATATGTGATGTGGAATCACGGCGTGCAGATTGAACTGGACCATGTGATGAGCCGGGCGGGCACGCGGCGGCAACTGACGCTGACCTACGATTCGGAACGGGTCCATATTCTGGAGCCAGTGAGCACCGGCCTGTTTAGCGAGCAATACGCCAACGAAGATTCCTGGAGTTTGGTGCAACTGTTGCGCGAGTTGAATCTGGCCGTGAGCCGCCAGTGCGCGGCGCGGCGGAACCGGGGCGAAGAGGCGATGAGCCAAGTACGAGAGTCGATATACAGACGCGTGATTGGAACGGGGAATTCGGAGTTAGGGCAACTGGCTCCGAAATGACAATGGCCACGTGGCCGGTTGCTTTCATCCTTTCCGCCGCGTCTTCGGAGGCCATGCGGGTGCCGCTCGTGATGCTGACGATTTTCGCGGCGGCGAAGCTGTCGGCAGAAGTGTTCGAGCGACTGGGGATTTCGGGTATCGTGGGCGAGATCGCGGCCGGCGTGTTAGTTGGCCCGAGTATGTTGGCGTGGGTCGCGCCGAACGAACTGACAACATCGCTCGCCGATTTAGGAGTGATGTTTCTTTTATTTCGAGTAGGGCTGGAAGTGAAGCCAGAGGAATTGTTGAAGCTGGGCGGTGCGGCAACGCTCGTGGCTGTGTGTGGCGTGGTCGTACCGATGATCATGGGCTGGGCAATTCTTCGGTTGTGGGGTGCGCCTCAGATCGAGGCAATCTTCGTGGGCGCGGCCATGGTGGCCACGAGCGTAGGGATTACGGCTCAAGTGCTGGCGGCGAAGGGATTGCTGCAGCAGAAGTCGAGCCAGATCATTTTAGCGGCGGCTGTAATCGACGATGTGTTGGGGTTGCTGGTGCTCGCTTCGGTGAGTGGGATGGCCAAGGGCCAGGTGAACGTGTGGGAGATCGTTTTGACGGCGGGCCTGGCGATCGCGTTTGTCGTTGGCATCGCATTTTGGGGCAACAGGGCGATGGGGAAGGTTGTGCCACGGGCGCAGGAAAGGTTGCGCGTGGCCGAGTCGGAGTATGCTCTTGCGGTGGTTCTGCTGTTCGCGCTGTCTGTCCTGGCGGTGTATATCGGCGTGGCGGCGATCGTAGGGGCGTTCTTCGCGGGCATGGCGCTGGCAGGCCGCGTGGGGGAACGGGTGAACGATCTGGCAAGCGGGGCGGCGGAGTTGCTCGTGCCGTTCTTCCTGGTAGGGATCGGGCTGCACGTGGACCTGTCGGCGTTTCAAGACCGTTCGATGATGCTGCTGGCGGCGGTGATTCTAGTGGCGGCGGTAGTGTCAAAGTTCATCGGATGTGGAGTGGCGGCGCTGGGCATGGGCAAGGCGGAGGCGATTCGGATCGGCGTGGGCATGATCCCGCGTGGCGAAGTGGGGATGGTGGTGGCCCAGATTGGATTGGGAATGGGCGCGATCTCGCAGAACATTTATGGGGTGGTTGTGTTTATGGCCGTGGCGACAACCGTGTTAGCGCCGCCGCTGCTAAAGATTGCGTACAAGGGGGTGCAAGGGGGGGTGCCCGAGGAGCGGTATACGTTAGGCTAGAGACGCCTGTGCGTTAGCGCGTCTTCACGCGAAGCCTCTGCCCTTCGAAGGGAAGCGCCTTGATGTCGACGACCTTGTTCGATGCCGTTGTGAGTGGGATGCGGCTTCTGATGGCGCGCGCCTCTTTGCTTCGTTTCAGATGATCGAGGACGACGGCGTAGTTGGCAAGAGCCTCGGGCGTTTCGGCGATTGCAAGCGCTTGGAGGAGACTTTGCTCGGCCGCGCGCCACTCGCCACGGAGCCCCTGGATGGTGGACAGGGAGATCCATGCGCGCATAACGGACTCATGCCGTTCCCCGAACAGGTCACGTTCAATTGCCAGAGCCTTGAGCTGGTGCTCGTGGGCGACGTTAAGGCGGCCGGTCTGCATTTCGACGCTGGCGAGATTGTGCAGTGCCGCGGCGAACGCCCGCTGGTCGCCGATCTGCCTGGCCGTGGAGACAACGGTGAGCAGGTCCTTTTCAGCCAGTGACAACCTCCCTTCGACCAGGTGGAGCGCCGCGGTGGCGTTCAGAAATTGAATCCAAACCGGGCTGTCCTTGGGATAGTTCTGAATCGCCTGGCTGGCATACCTGAGCCAACGGCGAGCGTCGTCGTGAAGTCCTTGGTTGAACGACATTTCGGAGAGGCTGGTGAGGAGCCAGATCCGATCATCGGGCGGCGCTAACGGCCCACACCCTTGGAGAGTCTGTTCATACAGTGCACCCGCTTCCCGCCATAGCCGTTCTTCTTCTAGAACATTGCCCCGGTCGTGAGCGTATTTCATACAGTCGGCTGCCGGGAGATGGGAAGCGAGGATAAGCAGGAATGCGAATCTCATGTGCCAGAGGTAACGCCGGCAACCCGCGACAGGCAAGCGTTTCGTTGCGCCAAGTTATACAGGCGTGAGGAGTGTCGCGCCTTGACGCGGGCTGGCGTGAGTTGGCGTTTCTGGCTGCCGGTCGGGTAGAAGGAAACGATGTCTAGAATCGAAAGCAGGATGACACCGGGCCGGGAAGTCACGGGATCGCAACAGCGGCTGGACTCGTGGAAAGAGATCTCGGCATACCTAGGCAAGAGCGTCAGGACGGTGCAGAGGTGGGAGCGCACGGAAGGGTTGCCGGTAAGGCGGCTGGGACAGGATGGAACCAGTCCTGTTTTCGCTTACAAGGAAGAACTTGACGCCTGGTGGCAACAGCAGAGCAGGCGCCTCTCGCCAGAGCCCGATGTGGCGGAGAGCGATACCGCTATGCCAAGTGGCACGAAGTCGCTCTGGCAGATTTTCGCCATTGCCTCACTCGCTGGTGTAATCGCACTGGGCGCAGCGGTCTGGTCACTGTGGCCTCAACGCGCCGCATATCGTCCGGTGCCCTTCACGACGGACCACGGCTGGGAGGTACATCCAGCATTCTCACCAGACGCCCGCCGAATCGCCTATGTGGGAGGGCAGAATCGGGGAACAGGTTTCATTTATACGAAGGCGATCGGTGGCGACTCCAGCGCCCGGCTGACTAAGGGGACAGAGAGCGAGAGAAGTCCGGTATGGTCGCCCGATGGGAAGATGATTGCCTTTTTCCGGCGTGCGGCGGAAGGACAGGCAACGTCGCTCATCATGGTTCCCGCCGCGGGTGGGCCGGAGACACGAATCGGGGAGGTGGTGCAAGGCGGAACCCTTGTTTGGTCATCCGACGGCCGTTGGCTGGTCGCTACCGAAGGTGGCGTCAAGGAGCGAGCGATCGTCGCGATCTCGGTGCTCAGCGGGGCAAAGCATCGTGTCACAGAGCCGTACGAGTTCGGTTACTGCGGATTCGGCTTGGCTGCCGATCTGGGGCGTCTGATCTATTGCAGTGGAGGGCCCGGCCCCAGCACCATATTTGAGGTGAAGCTCGGTCCCGGGCTCCGGCCGGCGGGTCAACCAAGGGCTTTGCTGAGCAATGTGTGGCTGAGTGAGATGATCATCACGGCCGACGCGAAGGAGATCATCTATACAAATGGGATTTATTCGGAGAGCGACGGGTTGTGGCGGCGCCGGCTGTCGCCTGGATCCACGCCCGAGCCGATTGTTGAGACTTCCGATCAATTCTTGACGCCGGCCATCTCGCCGGACGGAAGCCGGCTTGTATTTGGCAAGGCTTTTGTAGAACGTGTGGAGACGTGGAGACTGCCGCTTGGCGACGCCGCGGCTAGGGCGAGCCCTCTTCTGACGTCGACGCATTCCGATATGAATCCGTCCTATTCGCCCGACGGCCGCTTTATTGCGTTTCACTCGACGCGCTCGGGAGCGTCGGAGATCTGGGTTGTAAACCGGGATGGGACGAATCCTCGCCGGCTCACATCCACCAACGCGCGGACTACCGCCACGCCCCGGTGGTCGCCCGACGGCGGATGGATCGTGTATGAATCGACGGAGCCGGGCCAGTCAGAGGTGTACACGATCCGCAGCAACGGTGGCCCCGCGCAGCGGTTGACGTTCGATGCGGC
>DASRHX010000792.1:0-4199 GCA_035650295.1 Bryobacteraceae bacterium
CGCGAAACAGAGTCCACGCTCCAAGGGAAAACGAACATGTCTTCTAAACCAGTCACTCCTGGAGAACAAGGAAATGGCGATGTTCCCGAGCAGTCCCTAACCCGAGGGGATTTAGAGAAGGCGCTTAACGAGACGAAGAAATCGGAGGCGCATCTCCGAAAGATCATTGACACGATCCCCACGCTCGCGTGGTGCAACTTGTCGGATGGCTCCAACGAGTTTGTTAACCAGCGATGGTGCGACTACACGGGTCTCTCTCCCGAAGAAGTACAGCGCAGGGGGTGTAAAGTCGTAATTCATCCCGAAGACCTGCCGAAGTGGCTGGACGAGTGGCGGACGCTAGTAGCTTCTGGAGCAGGAGGTGAAATCGAAGCGCGCCTTCGCCGCCACGATGCAGCCTACCGCTGGTTCCTCATCCGAGTAGAACCCCTGCAAGACGAGTCCGGCGAGATTGTCAAATGGTATGGAACCAATACCGACATAGACGACCTGAAGCAGACGGAGGCGAAACTACGCGAAGAGGAGCGCGAGCTTCGCCGGATTACCGACGCCATACCCCAGACCATTGTTATCCAGGACCCGGACGGCACTCCGGTCTACGCGAACCAGGCAGTGCTAGATTATACCGGCCTCACCATGGAAGACGTGATCACCTCGGACTTTCGCGCACGGATCTTTCATCCGGAGGATCTCGAGAGGCTGCGGGACGAGCGCCGGGCGGCCCTTGCACGCGGTCTCCCGTTTGAAATCGAACAACGAGCGCTAAGGAAGGATGGACAGTATCGTTGGTTCCTCATCCGTTACAACCCGTTCCGCGACGAACAGGGACGGCTCGTGCGTTGGTATGCAACGGGAACCGACATCGAGGACCGTAAGCAGGCTGAAGAGAGAATTCGAAATGAGAACTTGGCGTTACGCGAGGAGATCGATCGCGCTTCGATGTTTGAGGAAATCGTTGGGTCGTCCGAAGCACTGCGCAAGGTACTTGCGCAAGTCGCAAAAGTGGCGCCAACGGATTCCACAGTTCTCATCCTAGGTGAGACCGGAACGGGAAAGGAACTCATCGCGCGCGCCATTCACAAGCGGTCGAAGCGTTCGGCCCGCGCGTTTATTCGCGTGAACTGCGCAGCGATTCCGTCTTCGCTCATCGCCTCCGAGTTGTTCGGACACGAGAAAGGCGCTTTCACCGGTGCGCTACAGCGGCGTCTGGGCCGTTTCGAGCTGGCCGACGGAGGCACGATCTTCCTCGATGAAATCGGCGACCTTCCCGCGGATACCCAGAATGCGTTGTTGCGCGTGCTGCAAGAGCGCGAGTTCGAGCGCGTCGGTGGAACGCAAACGATCCGCGTTAACGTGCGGGTGATTGCCGCCACCAATCGCGACTTGAAGGCTGCCATGACTACCGGCACGTTCCGGAGCGATCTATTTTATCGGCTGAACGTGTTTCCCGTCGAGATTCCTCCCCTGCGTGAGCGAAGAGAAGACATTACCCTGCTGGTCGAGTACTTCGTTGATCGCTACGCCAGTAAAGCAGGAAAAAAGATGCGGAGCATAAACAAGAAAAGCCTGGAGCTACTCCAGTCCTACCCTTGGCCTGGCAACATTCGCGAGCTACAGAATGTAATCGAACGGTCTGTGATTGTCTGTGAAACGGAAAACCTTGTGGTTGATGAGAATTGGCTCGCTCGGGAGTTTGTCAAGACTCAGCCGCCAGGCCGGCCGCTCTCCGAAGAGCTTGTGGCTCGTGAGAGGGAAAGGATTGAGGCGGTCTTGGCTGAAGCTAGAGGTCGAGTGTCCGGACCGTCGGGTGCAGCAGCCAAGCTCGGCATGCCGCGATCTACTCTGGATTCGAAGATTAGATCACTGAAAATCAATAAGCATCGCTTCAAAACCGTCTAGCCTCTGAAATACCCTCCTGCCGAAATCATCGTCGAAGTTTCGGAAATTTCCGAAACTTCGGCACTTTCTCGTCCGCTGATCATAGTGTTGTCAATCGCTTACGGTTGGCATTCGTATTGCGCTACAGCAGGGAAAGATGCGGACTCCAAATCAATGCTGAAGATTCAAAGATCAGAGGACGGGGAATTCGTCGTCTTTACTCTGAGTGGTCGGATAAAGATGGAACGCTTGGCAGATTTGCAAAGACTGTTCGAATCCGAGGCGAAAGATAAGCGCATTGTTCTGGACTTGAAAGAGGTGAAACTCGTGGATCAAGAGGTGGTGAGATTTTTGGGACATTGCGAAGTGGACGGCATCAAGCTTGAAAATTGCCCGGCGTATATCCGCGAGTGGATCTCGCGGGAACAGCGGCAACGACAAACAAACCGAATCAAGGAAAGCAAACATGAGTAAACTTCTCACGCATTACAAGCACACGGCGGTTGTCCAGCGCAGGCGCTGGAGACCGGCCCTAACAAAGGAGAGATCAATATGCGCGCTGTTCAGCTGACGGCTTACGGCAACCCTGTCGAGGCTCTTAAGTATGTCGACATTCCCGCGCCCGAAGCTCCCGGCCCGAACCAGGTCCTCATCGGCGTCGAATTTTCCCCGGTCAACCCCAGCGACCTACTGCTCGCAAATGGCATCTATGCATTGCGCCCCGCGCTTCCAACTGTCATCGGCAATGAAGCTGTCGGCCGCGTTCTCGATGTGGGTCCAGGGGTGCAGAACGTCAAGCTCGGCGACCGGGTCCTGGCGCCGCTCTCCAGCTTTACCTGGAGGGAGCGAATGGTCATTTCTGCAGACGGCCTTTTCGCTCTGCCTCGCGACACTGACCCGCGCCAGTTGTCGATGCTGGCGATCAATCCCCCGACCGCGGCGCTGCTGCTCAGCGAGTATGTCAATCTGAAACCGGGCGAGTGGGTGGTGCAGAACGCCGCCAATTCAGGTGTCGGGCGGTGGGTGATCGCGTTCGCGAAAATGCGCGGCCTGAAGACCGTCAACATCGTCCGCCGGCCAGAGCTCGTGCCCGAGCTTGAGGCGATTGGCGGAGACCTCGTCGTCGTCGACTCTCCCGACGTCTCAGAAAGGATCAAAGCGGCTGTCGGTCAGGCTGAGCTCCGCCTCGCGCTTGATGGTGTCAGCGGCCCGGCGACGGGCGTGCTCGCAGCGACGCTCTCGCCCCGCGGCACGCTCGTCAGCTTTGCGGCCATGAGCTTGAATCCGATGTCAATCAGCCCGCTGGACGTGATCTTCAAGCCTGTCACCGTGCGAGGCTTTTTCATGGCCCACCCGGAGTTTGCGGTCAAACTTGCGCCAGCCGCAGCGCAGGCGGCGGAGATGATCGCGTCCGGGCGGATGCACATTCCAGTAGCGGCAACCTACCCCCTCTCGTCCATCAAGGAAGCCGTCGCGCATGCGCAACGCGGCGGAAAGATTCTTCTGGATGTAGCCGGATCATCCAGTCTGACCTCGGAATAGGCGGTTGTAGAACGTTCGACACAACCAAGTATGGAGCGACGGCAATGAGCGGAAAACTCGAAGGCAAGGGGGCAGTGAAGGCGGGCGTAGAAGGTCTAGTTCACGTCCTTGCCAATGAACTGCGCGGGCGCAACATAACTGTCAACGCTGTCGCGCCTGGTCCGGTGGCCACAGAGCTGTTTCTCGAGGGCAAAACCGAGGCCCAAATCAACGAGTTCAAAAAAATTCCTCCTCTGGAACGGCTCGGCCAATCCGAGGACATCGCCAGGGTTGTGTCATTCCTTGCCGGCCCAGACGGCGGATGGATAAACAGCCAGGTCGTTCGTGCCAATGGCGGCTTCGCATAAGTTTAAGCCTTTAAAGGAAAGGATGTGTCGTTCAGCCAGAATGAAATACGAATGAGAGGAACATACAAATGAGGGGAACATACAAAGCAGTAGAAGTCTCAGCACCGGGCATGCTTCGAGTAGTGGAACGGCCAATCTCTGAGCCTGGAGCAGGTCAGGTTCGAATTCGGGTGGAAGCATGCGGAATCTGTCACACCGATGCGGCCACGGTCACGGGCACCTACCCGGGTCTGACTCTGCCGCGCGTTCCGGGGCATGAAGTCGTTGGCCGCATTGAGGCGTTGGGGCCGGGAGTATCCCGGTGGAAAATCGGTCAACGGGTTGGTGTCGGGTTGATCGCCGGCGAAGATGGAGCCTGCGAATCGTGCCGGCGTGGAGACATTGTAAATTGTCAAAACCCCGTAATGCCGGGAGTAACAGTGGACGGAGGAT
>DASRHX010000793.1:0-2168 GCA_035650295.1 Bryobacteraceae bacterium
TTTGCGACAGAGGTCTGGTTCTACGAGTGGTTTGAAGGCGTGGGTCGCAACGTGAAGATCACTTTTATCGACCGGACGGGGAAGGGTGATTTTCGGATTGAGGCGGGGCCGGGGCGGTAGTCCAGATCTCGCCTAGGGCGCGGCGGAAGTTGCCGCCAAGGATGGCGGCGATATCGGCGCCCGTGTAGTTCCTGCGGACGAGGCCTTCGGTAAGGTCGAAGATCTTGCGCGAATAGTCGTAGCCGTCGAGGTCGAGATTCGGGGCGCCGATGCGCTCGCGTCCTTGCTGGTCGACGTCGGTGCCTAGGCCAACGTGCTCCACGCCGGCGATGGAAACCACGTGATCGATGTGCTGGAGAACGTGCTCGATGGTCGCGGGGCCATTCGCTCGGACAAAAGTACGGACCAAGGTGACACCGAACACGCCTCCCTTCTCGGACAGCTTGCGTATGGCTTCGTCAGTCTTGCAACGGCCACTATTTGGAACGAGTGAGCGGCAGTTGGAATGCGTGACGAGGACGGCCTTGCGGGACGCCTCAATGGCGTCAAGGGTCGTGCGATCCGCACAATGCGAGACATCGATCGCCATCCCAACCTGATTCATTCGCTGCACCACCTCGGCGCCATACGAAGTCAGGCCGGAGGCAGGGTCGCCAGAGCCGCCTCCGAGCGGATTGTTGTTGTAGGTAAGCTGCGAAACGCGTTGCCCCATGGCGTAAAACAGGTCGACGTCGGCGACAGTTTCAAAGTGCGCCGAATTCTGCAGACCGAAGATGACTCCGATTTTGCCGGAGGCTTTGGCGTGCGCGAGGTCCGCCGGGCCGTCCACTCTCAGGAACCGATCGGAGTAGGCAGCCACGAAGTGGTTCCAGCGCGTTATGTCGCCCCAGGACGAAGTGCGGACATCGCCCCTTGTGAAACCGACAGCGGGATGGATGATCGTGACGCCCGACTGTTTGAGGAGATCGAACTCCCGGGCAGGGAACGCTGCCTCGCGATTCTGACAAGCGGCCAACTTGCGGTAGTCCAAGGTGAGAAGGCCGAGCATGTCGATGACGGTGCTCTGACGAATAAGATCTACGGTACGGGTGGAGTACTCGAGCGTGCCTCGGGCGAAGAGGCTGAACCGGCCACGATTGATGAACGGCGCGGCGAGGACACAAGCTCCGCGGGCAAGGGCTAATCTTCGGGATATCACTGGCAAGAGTACCGCTAGAAATTAGCAGAATAGCATGTCGGGGCAGGTGCCCGCGCAGGGTGTTGTCTACGTATCGATGAAGTACTCCATCAACACTTCGTCGTCTTCCGTGCCGTCGATGACAACGTGGCGGGCGTAGCGTCCGCATGGGTTGAAGCCGAGGGATTGGTAGAACGCTTGCGCGGCGGTGTTCGAGGCGCGGACCTGGATGACGAACTTGCGGTAGGCGTGGGCGCGGGCGAAGGCGAGTGTGGCTGCGAAGAGAGCGCGGCCGATGCCTTGGCGGCGGGAACTCGGATGGAGAAAGGTCCCGAGTTGGCCCACGTGGGACATCGAGGAGATGGAAGCCGCATAGAGCGCGAGGACCTGATATCCGAGGAGTTCGCCTGTTGGCGACTCGGCGATGTGGATGCACTCGCGCGGGGATTGGTCGAGAATGTATTGGCGTTGTGCGGCGGCGGACCAGGGCTGGTCGATGGCGGTATGAATGCGCTCGCGGGCGATCAGTTTGAGAAGCGCCACGAGCGCCGGGGCATCATCAGCAGTGGCCGGGCGGATGACTATGCCGCAGCCGCCTTCAGGATCTCCCGCACACGCTTGGCGACGATTTGCGCTTCGCCGGGCTGGAGCATCCAGAAGTTCATGACGAGTTCGTCGCGGCCGCCGGGGGTCACTTCGATGGCGGGGTCGCCATTGCGAAGTTGTTCGGCGACCTGGCGGTAGGTGATCTTCACTTTGGACTGATCCCACTTGAGATGCAGGTGCGGGGTGCGGTTGGCGATTTCAGGGACGTCGACGCTCATCTGGATCGACGGGATGGAAGAGACGGAATCCTGCACGAGCTTGCAGCGCTTTTCCCATTCCTTGAACTCTGCGGCGTGGTCGGCTTTGACATAGGACTCGACGGCGACCATCATGCTCAACAGCTCTTCCTTGTTCACTTTGAGGCCGCGGCCGATCGCGTCGCCGT